>NZ_JASCAN010000015.1:0-175880 GCF_029967775.1 Enterobacter sp. V89_11
GAGAGTAGGGAACTGCCAGGCATCAATTAAAAGAACCCCGTACCGTATGGTGCGGGGTTTTTTGCTTTGGGTTTTTCCCGTCGCCGGAGACGGCATCAGACTGCACACCGCCACACCAGCCAACGAACCTTAGTCTTTATCCTATAACTTACCTTGCTAACAGAAAATGTGATCTTACTCTCAATGTTATTTATAACAAAATAATAACATTTGCTTTACAAGATCGTGAGTTCTCAGGACTCAGCATGCCGTTTTTATGGCAGGAGCATAATCACAATGACAGAAAGCATAACATCGAACGGGACGCTGGCTGCCAGTGATTCCCGTAGAAGGGTATGGGCAATCGTCAGTGCCTCTTCAGGGAACCTGGTGGAATGGTTCGACTTTTACGTCTACTCATTCTGTTCACTTTACTTCGCACATATCTTTTTCCCGTCCGGCAACACCACCACACAGCTTCTGCAAACGGCGGGCGTATTTGCTGCGGGCTTCTTAATGCGCCCCATTGGTGGATGGTTGTTTGGACGGATCGCAGACCGTCGAGGACGTAAGGCATCCATGCTGATTTCGGTCTGCATGATGTGCTTTGGCTCGCTGGTGATCGCCTGTCTCCCCGGTTATGACGCTATCGGGACATGGGCGCCGGCTCTTTTGCTACTGGCTCGTCTGTTCCAGGGACTTTCTGTTGGAGGAGAATACGGTACCAGCGCCACTTACATGAGTGAAATTGCCCTTGAGGGCCGGAAAGGGTTTTACGCCTCTTTCCAGTACGTCACGCTTATTGGTGGCCAGCTTCTGGCCATTCTGGTGGTGGTTATTCTGCAGCAGGTCCTTACCGACAGCCAGCTTCATGAGTGGGGATGGCGAATTCCTTTCGCGATGGGCGCTGTACTGGCGGTCGTCGCACTCTGGTTGCGTCGTCAGTTGGATGAAACCTCGCAAAAAGAGGTCCGGGCGCTGAAGGAGGCGGGGTCGTTTAAAGGGCTGTGGCGTAACCGCAAAGCTTTCCTGATGGTTCTCGGGTTCACCGCGGGCGGTTCTCTCAGCTTTTACACCTTCACCACCTACATGCAAAAATATCTGGTGAACACCACGGGCATGCACGCCAACGTCGCCAGCGCTATCATGACCGCCGCGTTGTTCGTCTTTATGCTGATTCAGCCACTTATTGGCGCGCTCTCCGATAAAATAGGGCGTCGCACATCAATGCTGATCTTTGGCGGCATGTCCGCGTTATGTACTGTTCCCATTTTAACTGCGCTTCAGCACGTTTCCTCACCGTATGCCGCCTTTGGTCTGGTCATGCTGGCGATGGTCATTGTCAGTTTTTACACATCGATCAGTGGGATCCTGAAGGCTGAGATGTTCCCGGCACAGGTACGCGCTTTGGGGGTAGGGCTTTCTTATGCGGTCGCCAATGCGCTGTTCGGTGGCTCTGCGGAGTACGTCGCGCTGTCGCTTAAATCATGGGGAACGGAAACAACCTTCTTCTGGTACGTGACGGTGATGGGGGCACTGGCCTTTATTGTCTCCCTGATGTTGCATCGAAAGGGTAAAGGTATTCGTCTCTAATAGCGAGCCATCTGCCACACGGCATAGCCGGTCGTGGCACCGGCTACGTCCCAGGCAAAGTCTTTCCAGCTCCAGCCGCTCCCCGCGGGGCGGCTATCCCACAGTTCTTTTGAAGCCCCAAGGCTTACAGAGAACATCAGGCCGATTGCCGCACTACGATCCCGACTGTACCCCTGATGTTGTGCATACTCATTACCGGCAGCGGACAACATCGCGGAGGCGAGAAAGTGTTGCGCTTTATCCTGCCCGGACCAGCTATCGTTAGCCATGTGGCTACAGCCACTGAGAAAGAGAGCACTCAGCAAGAGAAGAATACGCATTAGCGGACTCCAAAAAAAGCCCTGTCGCTGACAGGGCCCGGACATCACAGAATACGGCTGATAAGTCTGTCAATACGGATTCGACGCAGGCGACGAATAAGCTTGCGGACTTTCACCGGGTAATCGGCAATGCTCTGCAGTTCACGGTAATGCTGAACCACAGTGGTATGCGTGCGAATAAGCTCGAGCTCACGTTCACGACTGGTCGCTAACTCATGTTTCGGGTCATGGATCAGGATGGCATTTTCGAGATCCAGACGCCAGGCGCGAGGGTTGAGGTTATTGCCCGTAAGCAGCATCCATTCATCGTCGACCCACATCCCTTTCAGATGATAACTGTTGTCTTCATCTTTCCACAGACGCACGACCAGCTGGTCAGTGTTAACGTAATACTGTAAACGGCTCAGGAAACGGCGCAGGTTAATCTCATAGAGATAAGGGAGGGCACCGATAATCTTGAACGGTTGATCTTCAGGAATAAAGAAGTCGTTAGCCGTTTTGTCACCGACGATAATTTCAACTTTTTTACCATCACGCAGCAGCTGAATGATATTACGCACCAGCACGGCGGGAAGGTTGAAGTAAGGGGTGCAGATGATGAGTTTCTGCTCCGCACACGGCATCAGGTGGAAAATCGTTTTGTTCAGCAGGCTTGATTTGCCTAACCCCACCAGCGGTGTAACGGATAGCTCTTCGTTATTGGCATCGCCCTGGAAATGGTAGACCGCATCACGCAGTTCCTGGCGGAACGCGCGGATATCATTTTTAATTTCCGGGCTTTTAGGACGGTGTGGATCGTCAAGACGATTTACGCCGCGACCCTGTACTAAGTTCTTATCAACCCAGTTAAACATGATATCCGCCATCTGGGGATTACGAACCAGATGGTAACGGTCATATCGATATTTATCGAGCTGATGAAGGTAAACATCATTCAGGCTCGCGCCGCTGTACAGCACGCTATCATCAATGATGAACCCTTTGAAATGAAGGACGCCGAGCGCTTCTCGGGTATTTACAGGTACGCCGTAAACGGGCACATCGACGCCAGGATTTTCCTGCGCCGTGCGGCAATACCAGTCAGCATTGGTGTTTGAAGCAGCAGCGCCTATACGGCCACGCTGAGCGCGGTGCCAGTCGACCAGCACGCGAACATCCAGTTCCGGACGTTGACGCTTGGCTTCATAGAGCGCATTTAAGATCGCGCGCCCACCTTCATCTTGTTCAAGATACAGGGCCACAATGCAAATGCGACGCGTGGCACTGGCAATCTTTTCCAGAAGCGTCTCCCGAAAATGGGCGGGAGCGTAAAAGAACTCTACATCATCAACTGACTGAGAAATCTTCGGTAGTTGAGCAAGGTGTTGTTGATGTTTATTACGCTTAAATTTTGACAACATCACAGTGCGTTTCTTCTCTGTTCATTGAAGGGTTGTCTGTACCATGCAAACAACATAAGCGGACAATGATACCACCAGTCCCGTCCAAAGTGGGTAACATTTCCAGTAGCTTACTCGGCTTTATCCGCTGATATCAGGCTCAGGGATAAGGCCACAATACCTTCGTCCAGCTGAATATCAACGTCAAATCCAAGTTTTCGCGCCAGGGTCACCATACCGCGATTGTTAGGCATAGTAATGCCATTGAGGCGTAACAATCCGTGATCTCGCGTATAACTGATGAGTTTTTCCAGCAGCCGTCGCCCCAGACCCAACCCTTTCAGATCGGAGCGCACCAGCACAGCAAACTCCGCATCAACATTATCCGGGTCGGAAATAGCACGCGTAACGCCGAGGATCTCATCGCCCTTATCGGAACGACGAACGGCGACAAATGCCATTTCTCGATCGTAGTCGATCTGGGTCATATTGGCTAAATCATCGTGGGTAAATTCGTTGATTTCGCTAAAATAGCGATAGTAAAGATCCTCTTTCGTTACCTGAGAGATGAACGTGCGCAGCTGCGGTTCATCTTCCGGCAGGATAGGGCGGAACAACGCGCGCTCTCCGTTTTTCATCTCCACCCACTCCTCCAGTTGCAGAGGATACGGGCGGATCGCAAGGCGGCTCTCTCTGTCACCCTCGAAAGGCGCGATATCCAGCGTGACGTCCAGGGCCGTAAACTCACTGCCGGAGGCGAGCAGCGGGTGGATGTCCAGCCGCTGGATCTCCGCGCAATCAACAATCAGGTTAGACACCTGCACCAGGAACTGACTCAACCCGGCAATATCAAGAGGGCGCAGCGCGCTTCGGCCCCGGATTTTTTTGCTTTTGATGGCCTGAATGATCAGATAGCGCGCCAGGTTCATGTTCAGTGGTGGCAAAGCCACGACCGCCTGCTCCTCAGGACGCCACTCGACGCCGCCTTCCCCCAGCATGATAAGCGGGCCAAAGACAGGATCGTATTCAACCACCACGCGCAGCTCCTGAGCGCCCGCGCGATTAGCCATGCTTTGCACCAGCAGCCCGTGGATCCGCGCCTGAGGCCAGGCCATTTTGACCCGGTCGAATATGGCATCAGCGGCTTGCTGTACCTCGGTCGCAGTCCGCAGGTATAACATCACTCCCTGGACATCAGACTTATGCGGGATATCCGGTGAGCGAAGCTTGAGGGCAACGGGATAGCCAATTTGTTCGGCAATATGCACGGCTTCGGCGCTGTCGCCGGCAATCCAGGTGGGCAGGGTTTGCATCCCGTAACTGCCCAGAATCGGCTGCACTTCGTGCGTATCAAGCGAGGTGGCTCCCTCTTCGATAGCCTGCTGTAAAAGCCGATGAACATCGGCGGTGTTCGCCGTCAGGTTACCCGGTAAAGCCGGGGTTTCACGGAGCTGCTTCTGGTTGCGGCGATACTCAACCATATGCATAAACGCCGTAATCGTGCCTTCCGGAGTGCGGTAGGTGGGCAGACCGGCTTCACTGAACAGGCGTCGTGCCTCCTGGGAAGAGAACTCACCGCACCAGTTGGTCAGCAGGGTGACATATTTTCCACGAGGATGGTTCCGGACGGCGTCAATCAGTGCGCGCGCGCTTTCACTCCCGGGAGCGACCGCGCTGGGGGAGTGAATAATCATCAGCGCGTCGAAATCCTGGCTATCCAGTAAAAGGGAGATCGCCCTGATATAGTGATCGCTACTTGCGTCATCGCGCAAATCGAGGGGATTGCCTGGGCTAACGCTTGCCGGCAGCGCCTCTTTCAGGCGTTGTAGCGTCTCCTCACCCAGGGTGGCCAGCTTGCCATTGCGCAGCCACAGTTCATCCAGTGCAAGTGCGGCAGGAGCCGCGCCATTACTGACAATCATTAACTTCTCACCGCGTAATGGACGCATATGGCTTAACGTCTCGACGGCGGAAAAAAGCTCGTGTGTATCCTGAACCCGTAACAAACCTGCGCGTTGAATCGCGGCATCCCAGGCGGGATCCATGCCGGAATGCGACTTCAGCAGACGCTGGGCGGCGGGGCTACGCCCGCTTTTGATCACCAGAATCGGTTTGTTACGGGACGCGCTACGGGAAGCTGATACAAAACGACGGGCGTCGCTCAGGTGCTCAAGATAAAGAAGAATGGCGCTGGTTTTGCTGTCGCGAGCCAGAAAATCGAGCAGTTCATCAACGTCGATGTCCAGGCTGTCACCCAGAGCAATGAAGTAGGAAAACCCCATCTCACGCTGTTGCGCCCAGTCGAGGATCGTGTTCGATACCGCAGCCGATTGCGAAATGAAAGCGAGTTTGCCTTTGCGGATAGGGACCGGGGAGAAGCTGGCATTCAGCCCCTGCCACGGGGCGAGCAGGCCCAGACTGTTTGGCCCAAGAATGCGCATCTGGTAGCGACTGGCGCATGCCAGAAGCTCCGGCTGCTGTTCGGGCGGAGACGAGAGAATAATGCAGGTTTTACATCCTTTCCTGCCGAGCGACTCCAGCAGGGCTGGATTACGTTTCGCATTTGTACACAGGATGGCAAGGTCCGGTATGAAAGGCAGGCTCTGCACGTCCGGCCATGCCAGCACCCCTTGAACAGCCTTATAGGCAGGCGTCACAGGCATGACGGGGCCATTAAATCCGCCAGCCAGCAGGTTACGCATCATCAGATAGCCTGCGCGATCTGGTTTCATTGATGCGCCGATAACGGCAATGGATTTAGGACGAAGTAGCGCTTCTAACCCTCGCTGGCTCATGCAGGCCTCCTGTGAATGCAAGCGACCTGATGATTTTAAACGTTTTCTGTCTCAGTTGCTGTGACGCTGCCCTTATGAACGGTTTTTCCTGCCAGGTAGCGTTCACGAAAGCGGGAGAAATGGCTCCCCAGCGCACCTGCCGCGACGGTATCTCCCGCTAAATCCAGAAGGGCAATCGCCACTTCAGCAGTACAGTACTGCCCTTCAGCATGCGCTTCTCGCAGGCGATAGGCCGAGACGCGGGAAAGGTCGACCGAAATCACCGGCAATGAATCGAGATAAGGACTTTTGCGGAACATTTTTCGCGCTTCGGTCCAGGTTCCGTCCAGCATAATAAAAAGCGGCGGTTTACCAGATGGCGGTGCCGAAAGTACCTGGCGATCTTCGCCAGCATACGAGGCCGGAAATACGACCATTGGCTGATAGTCCGGGTTTGCCACTAAGTCGAGCAGGGCCTGCGGAGGTTCCGTGCGTGACCACTGAAATGCCGCGGTATCCGGCAGAATGTCGGCAATAAGGCGTCCGGTATTGCTGGGTTTCATTGGTTCGGTATCGAACATGACCAGGCAAAAACGACTCTTCGCGGTGCTCGGCGCAAGGGTCTCGCACAGACAAACTTTTAGCGGCAGCAGACAACGCTGACAGCGGCGAATACGATTGCCGCGGGCAAGAAAAGGGCGAGTCGCGCGGGCCAGGCGTGTGGCGCGCAGTTGAAGAACAGCGTTATCAGTCATGGGCGAAGTGCAGGAAAAACCCTATTTTCGCAGAGGAAGGAACGGGGCACAAGATGCGCCCCGTTAATGTTACAGTGATTCGTTTAACCAGCTATCAAACGGTGCTTTAGGAACGGCACCGTTAAGCATGTCGATCACTTCACCATTTTTGAAAATCATGATGGTTGGGATGCTGCGAATGCGAAAGCGTGCGCTCAGCTCACGTTCTGCTTCGGTATTGACCTTAACAAAACGCATTTTGCCGCTGCGTTCTTCGGCAACATCTTCGAAGACTGGCGCGAAGCTACGGCACGGACCACACCACGGTGCCCAAAAATCGACAACCACCGGAAGATCGTCCTTGAGAAGTTTGTCCAGCGTAGCACCCGTAGCGTTGATAACATCGCCATCAAACAGTTCATGGCCACAACGCCCGCATTTCGCACCATCTTCAATCCGATCGTCCGGAATGCGATTAAGAGCCTGACAGTTGGCACATACGGTATTCATAACTAACCTCTGATAGAGCCGTGGGACAGCGGCAGAATGCCGATAATGTTTCTAATATGTTACATATTATCATTCAGCCTGTTTGAAACGACAATGCGTTTTATTCAATGAGAACAATAGTCACAGGCTTTTGTACGAATTTATGGCTATGAGCTTGCACATCGGGTAATCTGCGCGCTTCGCGCAGCGCTGGTGGAGAAAAGCATGAACGACGAAATGAAAAACAAAAGCGGCAAGGTCAAAGTGATGTATGTCCGCAGTGATGATGACTCTGATAAACGCACCCAAAATCCGCGTACCGGAAAAGGTGGCGGGCGTCCGGCGTCTTCTCGTGCAGACGGTGGCCGTCGCCCCGCCCGCGATGACAGAAATAACCGCGGTGATGACCGCAAACGTGATGACCGTAAGCGTGACGATCGCAAACGCGATGATTTCTCGCGCGAGGGTTCATCCCCCTGGCGTACCGTTTCTCGCGCCCCTGGTGATGAGGCGCCTGAAAAAGCCGATCACGGCGGCATCAGCGGGAAAAGCTTTATTGACCCGGAAGTGCTGCGCCGTCAGCGTGCAGAAGAGACCCGAGTCTATGGCGAGAACGCCTGCCAGGCGCTGTTCCAGAGCCGTCCTGAGTGCATCGTTCGCGCATGGTTTATCCAGAGCGTAACCCCGCGCTTTAAAGAAGCGCTGCGCTGGATGGCGGCAAACCGTAAAGCCTACCATGTGGTGGATAATGCTGAGCTGACGAAAGCATCAGGCACTGAACACCACGGTGGCGTGTGCTTCCTGATCAAAAAACGTAACGGGACTACCGTACAGCAGTGGGTTAGCCAGGCGGAAGCCGATGACTGCGTGCTGGCACTTGAAGATGTGGGCAACCCGCATAATCTGGGTGCAATGATGCGTAGCTGCGCGCACTTTGGCGTGAAAGGCGTGCTGTTACAGGATGCCGCGCTGCTGGAATCGGGTGCCGCGATCCGTACCGCAGAGGGCGGGGCAGAGCATGTGCAGCCGATCACCGGCGACAGCGTTCTGGATGCCATTGAGCAGTTCCGTAATGCGGGATATGCCATCGTCACAACCTCCAGCCATGCCGCTACGCCGCTGTTTAAAGCGACACTGCCGCGTAAAATGGTGCTGGTGCTGGGTCAGGAGCGTGATGGCCTGTCGGATGCTGCGCTTTCCAGCGCGGATCTGAGCGTCTCTATCGACGGTACAGGCAATGTTGAAAGTCTGAACGTTTCCGTTGCGACTGGCGTACTGCTGGCGGAATGGTGGCGTCAGAATAAAGCATAATACTGTGCGTCGGATGTGCCCGCTAAAAACGGGCACATCCGCTGCGTTACTCACTCTCAGCCGGTAACACTGGCAGCCAGTCAATTGGCGTTTCGCCACGTTTTTCCAGCCACTCGTTCGCCAGAACAAAATGATTACAACCAAAGAAACCACGATGCGCTGACAGCGGTGACGGATGCGGTGCCTTCAGGACATGATGACGCTGCCTGTCGATAATCGCCCCTTTCTTCTGCGCGTGGGAACCCCACAGTAAAAACACCACCCCTTCACGATGCTGGTTGATAAGGCTGATGACTTTATCGGTAAAGGTTTCCCAGCCCAGGCTGGCGTGAGAATGTGCCTGACCGGCACGTACGGTGAGTACCGTATTCAGTAACAGCACGCCCTGGCGCGCCCAGCTTTCCAGATAACCATGAGTGGGCCGGGTAAACCCGGGCACGGTCTTTTCGAGTTCTTTGTACATGTTCAGAAGCGAAGGGGGGATAGCAACCCCAGGACGTACAGAGAAAGCAAGCCCGTGAGCCTGTCCCGGTCCGTGGTAAGGATCCTGACCGAGGATAACAACTTTTACATCGCTGAGTTCGGTATAGCGAAACGCGTTGAAAACATCCTTTTGTGGCGGATAAATCGTCTGGCCAGACTGCCGCTCTGCCGCAACGGTGCTGAGGGTGTTAATAAAATAGGGCTGCTGTTTCTCTTCTGCCAGCACATCGTGCCAGGTCAACGGTGTCGTCATCTCGCTCTCCTGCGAATCACATTCTGCGCCTAGCTTAACCGCTAAAACCCGGGGTGCAAAATCCCAGGCATAAAATCACCGTAAGTCATTCAATTTATTTTGAATAGATGCGAAAGGAGTTGAGCTGGTAAAGCAATGAAATTGATCTGGAACAATAAAATCAAACCACACTCTTTGTGTGGTTGGTGTTTTTGTTGATTTAAATCAATAAATGACCGGGGTGCGAGTGATATATATACACACAAGAAACAATGGTTTTACCAATTGGCCGCGCGAGGCCGACACCAGTTAATGTAGCCTAAGGGAGGCAACACATGATTACAGGTATCCAGATTACTAAAGCTGCAAATGACGACCTGCTCAACTCTTTCTGGCTGCTGGACAGCGAGAAAAATGAAGCGCGCTGTGTAGTAGCGAAAGCGGGTTTTGCTGAAGATGAAATCGTTCCGGTGAACAAACTGGGCGAAATCGAATACCGTGAAATCCCAATGGAAGTAAAACCGGAAGTGCGCGTTGAAGGTGGTCAGCACCTGAACGTGAACGTGCTGCGTCGTGAAACGCTGGAAGATGCGGTTAAGCACCCGGAAAAATACCCACAGCTGACCATTCGTGTATCAGGTTATGCAGTACGTTTTAACTCTCTGACCCCGGAACAGCAGCGCGACGTTATTGCGCGTACCTTTACTGAAAGCCTGTAAGGTTTCAGTCTCGGGGGGGGAATAAAAAAGCCGGGGTTTTCCCCGGCTTTTTTTACTCTTCAGTTTTCGTCTCTGGTGCGGCAGAGCTTGGTTTACGGCGTTTACCAATATTCTTGGTATCGCGGTGGCGCTGCTTCACGCGCGGCTTCTCTTTTTCTTTCTCTTTTTTCTCAGCACGTTTTGCGAGCGCTTTTTTAGACGGTTTGCCCGTCATTTTTTCACTCGGTGCACGTGTGGTCGGGCGAAGCTCATCAATAACGCGTGCTTTCAGTGGCTCATCAACGTAGCGGCCAATTTTCTGCAGCAGCAGGTAGTCATGCGCTTCGACCAGAGAGATCGCGATACCTTTGCGTCCGGCACGGCCGGTACGGCCAATGCGGTGCAGATAGGTGTCGCCGCTGCGTGGCATATCGAAGTTAATGACGTGACTGACGTCCGGAATGTCGATCCCGCGTGCAGCAACGTCTGTTGCGACCAGCACGTTCACGCGACCATCAGTCAGACGTTTAATCCCTTCGGTACGCTTAACTTGCGCCATCTCGCCTTCGAGATAGCAGTTATTGATTCCGGCATTACGCAGCATTTCAGCCAGTTCATGCACACGCTCGCGCTTACGCACAAAGACGATGGTACGGGTGGCATCGTCCTGCTTCAGCAGGTGCTTAAGTAACTCAACCTTGTGTTCAAGGTTATCTGCACGGTAATACCACTGGTGGATCTTCTTGCGTTCGCGCGTGGACGGCGTCGCGGAAACTTCCACCGGATCTTCCAGCAGGCGCTCTGCGAAGTCTTTGATCGCGTCCCCTTCAAGGGTGGCAGAGAACAGCATCGTTTGGTTACGCCAGCGCGTCTCACCCGCGATATGTTCAATATCCTGCGCGAAGCCCATGTCCAGCATACGGTCAGCTTCGTCCAGAATCAGTGTTTCTACCGCGCGGCAGTCGAAGTTCTCTTCTTTAATGTACTGCAGCAGGCGACCGGTCGTCGCAACGACGATGTCCTGGTTTTCGCTGAACACTTCGGCGTGGTTCATATACGCAACGCCGCCAGTGATCGTGGCGATATCCAGATGGGTATTGGCCGCCAGCTCGCGGGCGTGATCGGCAACCTGCATCGCTAGCTCGCGCGTCGGCGTCAGAATCAAAATACGCGGCGGGCCTGATTTTTTACGTGGAAAATCGAGCAGATGCTGCAACACAGGCAGCAAGTAAGCTGCTGTCTTCCCCGTGCCGGTTGGCGCAGAACCGAGCACATCGCGGCCCTCAAGCGCAGGCGGAATGGCCGCTGCCTGAATGGCGGTCGGGCGTGTAAAGCCTTTGCTCTCAAGTGCATTGAGCAGGCTTTCATCGAGTTCAAGTTCGGAAAAAGTCGTTACAGTCATGTTCTACCTCTGTGTGGGGCGCTGATTATAGACGTTACGGCTGTAATCTTCATCTGTTTGTATGGATATCGCTTTGCGGCCACTTCGCTTTCCCCTATGCTACTCCAGTTTCACTTAGAAGGTTGCCCTGACATGTCTCAACTCAAAGCGCAGTTGCGCCGCGATGGTTTTACGTTTAAACAATTTTTTGTCGCTCACGATCGCTGTGCCATGAAAGTCGGTACAGACGGTATTTTACTGGGTGCCTGGGCACCTGTCGCAGGTGTAAAGCGTATTCTGGATATTGGGACGGGCAGCGGGCTGTTGGCGCTGATGCTGGCGCAACGTACCGAAGCGCATGTCACCATAGATGCGGTGGAGCTGGATGCGCAGGCGGCGGAGCAGGCGAGTGAAAATGCGGCTGAATCTCCGTGGGCCGCCCGGATTAACGTTGAATGTGCAGATGTGCTCGACTGGACGCCGGAGCAAACCGCGCGTTACGACCTGATTGTCAGTAATCCTCCCTACTACGCGCCCGGTGTTGAGTGCGGAACGCCTGAGCGTGAACAGGCCCGTTATACCGGCTCTCTCGACCATAAGGCGCTGCTGATCAGTGCCGCAGAGCTTATTTCAGAAGAAGGGTTTTTCTGCGTGGTTCTGCCAGAAAGCACAGGCAATGCGTTTATTGGCATAGCGCAAGAGATTGGCTGGAAATTACGTTTACGCACCGATATTGCAGATACCGAAGGGCGATTGCCGCACCGTGTGCTGCTGGCGCTCTCACCCAAAGAAGGTGAATGCTTTAACGACCGAATGGTGATCCGTGGGCCAGACCAGCGTTATTCCGAAGATTACACCGCTCTGACCCAGGCGTTTTATCTGTTTATGTGAACCTGCGGGGAGAGGATCGACGGGCCGGACTCGGCCAGTTGATCGGGGTAGTCGAGGGTATAGTGCAAACCGCGGCTCTCTTTGCGCATCATCGCGCAGCGAACAATCAATTCGGCAACCTGAACCAGATTGCGCAGCTCCAGCAGATTATTGGATACGCGGAAATTGGCATAATATTCATCGATTTCCTGCTGCAGCATCGTGATACGGCGTAATGCGCGTTCAAGACGTTTCGTGGTCCGCACAATCCCGACGTAGTCCCACATAAACAGCCGCAGTTCGTGCCAGTTATGCTGAATAACGACCAGCTCATCCGGGTTCTCCACGCGGCTTTCATCCCAGGCAGGCAGATTTTCTGTCTGACGGGCGTAAGGCATGCGCTTCGTGATATCTTCCGCGGCAGACCAGCCGTAAACCAGACACTCCAGCAGTGAGTTCGACGCCATCCGGTTCGCGCCATGAAGTCCGGTATAACTTACTTCACCGATAGCATACAGGCCATCCACATCGGTGCGACCATGATCGTCAACCATTACGCCCCCGCAGGTATAGTGGGCGGCAGGCACGATGGGCACCGAATCGCGGGTTAAATCAATCCCCAGACCCAGCAGCTTTTCGTAGATCATCGGGAAATGCTGGCGGATAAACTCTGCCGGCTTATGGCTGATGTCCAGATACATGCAGTCCACGCCAAGACGCTTCATTTCATGGTCGATGGCGCGGGCAACGATATCACGCGGTGCCAGCTCGCCTCTGGGGTCAAAGTCCGGCATAAAGCGGGAGCCGTCAGGGCGTTTCAGGTATGCGCCTTCACCGCGCAGGGCTTCCGTCAGCAGGAAATTACGCGCCTGAGGATGGAACAGGGCGGTCGGGTGAAACTGGTTGAATTCAAGGTTTGCCACGCGACAACCGGCGCGCCAGGCCATGGCGATCCCGTCTCCGGAGGCAATATCGGGGTTGGTGGTATACTGATACACTTTGGATGCACCGCCAGTCGCCAGTACCACAGCCTTCGCTTGACAGGTCTCAACCTTCTCTTTATTGCGATTCCAGACCCAGGCACCCACGACACGACGCGTACCCGGAAGGCCAATCTTGTCGGAAATAATCAGGTCAACGGCATTGCTGCGCTCAAGGACCCGAATGTTAGGATGGCTGAGGGCTTTGCTGACCAGCGTGGTTTCGACTTCTTTACCGGTAGCGTCTGCGGCATGCAGGATACGGCGGTGGCTATGCCCGCCTTCGCGGGTCAGGTGGTAACTCTCTTCACCGTTTGGCTGCACCTGTGTATCAAATAATACGCCCTGATCGATTAACCACTGCACGCAATGACGGGCATTACTGGCCACAAACTCTGCGGCATGCGCATCCACGATCCCGGCCCCGGCAATCAGCGTATCGTCGACATGCGACGCAATGCTGTCTGTCTCATCAAACACGGCGGCAATACCGCCCTGGGCATAAAACGTAGAACCTTCACTTATCGGCCCTTTGCTCAGAACGATAACGCTCTGATGTTCGGCCAGACGCAGTGCTAGGGAGAGACCGGCAGCGCCGCTACCGATGATCAGTACATCACAATGCAGTTCAGGTGTTGTGTTCATGATTTTTGTTTAATTTACTAAACAGTGTTTGGTCAGAATAGCATCCGAATGCGAGATATCGCACGTTTTTTTTGATGTGAGTTGTAACCGCTAAACTCGAGGCGGAGGATTAAAACCACGTAAAAGAAAGAAAATATTTTGCGAAGCAGATCGTTAGCGTCAGATTTTGTGGTGAAATAAAGACTGGGTTGCGTTACTCTTCTGGCGGGAAAAGAGATGTTTCTTGTCATAAAGTGGTGCGTATCGTGAACAGACTTATAATGAGAGAAAATGAACAGTCTGCGGCGCGATGAACAAAAACAAAGGCGTTACGGAACTTATTGAAGATCAGACACTCTAATTCGGTGCTTGCTCAAAGTGCGGTTTTTTAAGAGTGGCGTTTCGATAACGCGTGGAATTTAGGTTTGGGGAGACATTACCTCGGATGAGCGAGCAGTTAACGGACCAGGTCCTGGTTGAACGGGTCCAGAAGGGAGATCAGAAAGCCTTTAACTTACTGGTGGTGCGCTACCAGCATAAGGTGGCGAGCCTGGTTTCCCGCTATGTACCGTCAGGCGATGTGCCTGATGTAGTACAAGAGTCTTTTATTAAGGCCTATCGCGCGCTGGATTCATTCCGGGGAGATAGTGCTTTTTATACCTGGCTGTACCGTATTGCGGTCAATACGGCAAAGAATTATCTGGTCGCTCAGGGCCGCCGTCCGCCTTCAAGTGATGTGGACGCAATCGACGCCGAAAACTTCGAAAGTGGCGGTGCGCTGAAAGAAATTTCGAACCCTGAGAACTTAATGTTGTCAGAAGAACTGAGACAAATCGTTTTTCGCACGATCGAGTCGCTCCCGGAAGATTTACGCATGGCAATTACGTTACGGGAGTTGGATGGTCTGAGCTATGAAGAGATAGCCGCCATCATGGATTGTCCGGTCGGCACGGTACGTTCACGTATTTTCCGTGCGCGAGAAGCAATTGATAATAAAGTTCAACCGCTTATCAGGCGTTGACGATAGCGGGATACTGGAAAAGGTATTAGGCATGCAGAAAGAAAAACTTTCCGCTTTAATGGATGGTGAAACGCTGGATAGTGAGCTGCTCAACGAGCTGTCTCATTCTCCCGAAATGCAAGAGACCTGGGAGAGTTATCATCTCATCCGTGACACCCTTCGCGGTGACACCGGCGAGGTTCTCCATTTCGATATCTCAGCTCGCGTGATGGCGGCCATTGAAAATGAGCCTGTCCGTCAGACCACTCCGCTGATTCCTGAAGCTCAACCTGCGCCTCACCAGTGGCAGAAAATGCCGTTCTGGCACAAGGTGCGTCCGTGGGCCAGCCAGCTCACCCAAATGGGTGTGGCTGCATGCGTATCGCTTGCAGTTATCGTTGGCGTCCAGCACTATAATACTCAGTCTGAAACTAATCAGCAGCCAGAAGCGCCAGTGTTCAACACACTGCCGATGATGGGCAAAGCCAGCCCGGTAAGTTTGGGTGTTCCGGCTGATGCATCCGCCAGCGGCGGCCAGCAACAGCAGGTTCAGGAGCAACGCCGTCGCATTAATGCGATGTTGCAGGATTACGAGTTGCAGCGTCGTCTGCACTCTGAACAGCTTCAGTTTGAGCAGGCACAAACCCAGCAAGCGGCTGTGCAGGTGCCCGGAAACCAAACTTTAGGAACGCAATCGCAGTAATGAAGCAACTTTGGTTCGCCATGTCTCTGATGGCGGGTAGCCTGTTCTTCTCTGCCAACGCCTCGGCTGATGTTTCATCCGGGGCGTTGTTGCAGCAAATGAATCTGGCCAGCCAGTCACTCAATTACGAGTTGGCATTTATCAGTATCAATAAGCAGGGCGTCGAGTCGTTACGATACCGCCATGCCCGTCTTGATAACCAGCCGCTCGCCCAGCTTTTACAGATGGATGGCCCGCGTCGGGAAGTTGTCCAGCGTGGTAACGAAATCAGTTATTTCGAACCCGGTCTGGAGCCTTTCACGCTGAATGGCGATTATATCGTCGATTCTCTGCCATCGCTTATCTACACCGACTTCAAACGTCTTGCGCCTTACTATGATTTCATTTCGGTAGGGCGTACGCGCATCGCGGACAGACTGTGCGAAGTAATCCGCGTTGTTGCCCGTGACGGAACGCGCTACAGCTATATCGTCTGGATTGACGCCGAGACCAAGCTGCCAATGCGTGTAGACCTGCTTGACCGTGATGGTGAAACGCTGGAGCAGTTCCGCGTTATCTCCTTTAGCGTGAACAATCAGGTGGGTAATAGCATGCAGAATCTGGCGAAAGCCAGCCTGCCGCCGCTGCTTTCGGTACCGGCGGGTGATTCCGTCAACTTCAACTGGGTTCCTTCCTGGATCCCGCAAGGGTTTAGCGAAGTCTCCAGCAGCCGTCGACAACTGCCAACCATTGAAACACCGGTTGAATCGCGTCTTTATTCCGATGGTTTGTTCAGTTTCTCGGTGAACATTAACCGCGCATCGGCAAACAGTTCTGAACAAATGCTGCGTACCGGACGCAGGACGGTCAGCACCACGGTTCGCGATAACGCAGAGATCACCATTGTGGGTGAATTACCGCCACAAACGGCGAAGCGTATTTCCGACAGCATTAAATTCAGGGCTGCACAATGATTAAAGAGTGGGCTACGGTCGTATCGTGGCAGAATGGCATTGCGCTGGTGAGCTGTGATGTTAAGGCCTCATGCAATAGCTGTGCTTCCAGAGCCGGTTGCGGTAGCCGCGTGCTGAACAAGCTCGGGCCGCAAACCTCGCATACCATTTCCGTGCCAAGCGATCGGCCGCTGATGGTGGGGCAAAAGGTGGAGCTGGGAATTGCAGAAGGTAGCCTGCTCACGTCCGCCATGCTGGTTTATCTCTCTCCGCTGGTGGGGCTGTTTGTTATGGGCGGCGTATTCCAGATGCTGTTTGATACTGATGTGGCCGCCATGTGTGGTGCGGCATTGGGCGGCGTAGGGGGATTCTGGCTGGCCAAAGCTCTCTCCCCGAAGCTTGCCGCACGCGAAGAGTGGCAGCCTGTTATTCTCAGCGTTGGGCTGGCACCCGACCAGCTTCGTGTTGAGACGCTCTCTTCTGAGGCCCGGTGATCCATCGGGCTTTGTCCTTTTTTACGTCCTAAAACAGAAAACGTCATTTCTTCACGCTATACCTGGCGCTAAGTACATTTCCAGGTAACGGGGATGTAGTGTAGAATGCGGCGTTTTCGCACTGAAAAACGTCAGGCTAAGAACAGCGGCCTCCAGGAATTCGTAAGGCATAATTATTTAACTATATGAAGAACATACGTAACTTTTCGATCATTGCTCACATTGACCACGGTAAGTCGACGCTGTCTGACCGTATTATCCAGATTTGCGGTGGCCTGTCTGATCGTGAAATGGAAGCCCAGGTTCTGGACTCCATGGACCTGGAACGCGAACGCGGTATCACCATCAAAGCGCAGAGCGTTACGCTTGATTACAAAGCGGCTGATGGCGAAATCTATCAGCTGAACTTTATCGACACCCCAGGCCACGTTGACTTCTCCTATGAAGTTTCACGCTCGCTGGCGGCCTGTGAAGGCGCGCTGCTGGTTGTGGATGCCGGGCAGGGCGTTGAAGCCCAGACTCTGGCAAACTGCTACACCGCGATGGAAATGGATCTCGAGGTTGTGCCGGTTCTGAACAAAATTGACCTGCCAGCTGCCGATCCTGAGCGCGTAGCGGAAGAGATTGAAGATATTGTCGGCATCGACGCGACCGATGCGGTGCGCTGCTCCGCTAAAACGGGCGTGGGCGTGACCGACGTGCTGGAACGCCTGGTGCGTGATATCCCGGCACCAGAAGGTGACCCGGATGCCCCGCTGCAGGCGCTGATCATCGACTCCTGGTTTGATAACTACCTGGGCGTTGTCTCACTGGTGCGTATTAAAAACGGCACCATGCGTAAAGGCGACAAAATCAAGGTAATGAGTACTGGCCAGGTTTACAACGCTGACCGTCTGGGTATCTTCACGCCAAAACAGGTTGACCGTACCGAGCTGAAATGTGGCGAAGTAGGCTGGCTGGTCTGCGCCATTAAAGACATCCTCGGCGCGCCAGTGGGTGATACCCTGACCGGTGCACGTAACCCGGCAGACAAAGCGCTGCCAGGCTTTAAAAAGGTTAAACCGCAGGTTTACGCGGGTCTGTTCCCGGTCAGCTCTGACGACTATGAAAACTTCCGTGATGCGCTCGGTAAGCTGAGCCTCAACGATGCTTCCCTGTTCTATGAACCAGAAAGTTCCACGGCGCTGGGCTTCGGCTTCCGCTGCGGCTTCCTTGGTCTGCTGCACATGGAGATCATCCAGGAGCGTCTGGAGCGTGAATACGATCTGGATCTGATCACCACGGCACCGACCGTTGTGTACGAAGTGCAGACCACCAACAAAGAGATCGTCTACGTCGATAGCCCGTCCAAGCTGCCGCCGCTGAACAATATCGAAGAACTGCGCGAGCCCATTGCAGAGTGTCATATGCTGCTGCCGCAGGAGTTCCTGGGTAACGTTATTACGCTGTGTATTGAGAAGCGTGGCGTACAGACCAACATGGTTTACCACGGTAATCAGGTTGCGCTGACGTACGAAATCCCTATGGCGGAAGTGGTCCTCGACTTCTTCGATCGTCTGAAGTCTACCTCTCGTGGCTATGCGTCACTGGATTACAACTTCAAACGCTTCCAGGCGTCTAACATGGTGCGTGTGGACGTGCTGATCAATGGCGAGCGTGTGGATGCGCTGGCACTCATCACTCACAACGACAATGCGCCATACCGTGGCCGTGAGCTGGTTGAGAAGATGAAAGAGCTGATCCCGCGTCAGCAGTTTGATATCGCGATTCAGGCCGCCATCGGTAACCACATTATTGCCCGTTCTACTGTGAAACAGCTGCGTAAAAACGTTCTGGCGAAATGCTACGGCGGTGACGTCAGCCGTAAGAAAAAGCTGCTGCAGAAACAGAAAGAAGGTAAGAAGCGTATGAAGCAGGTCGGTAACGTCGAACTGCCGCAGGAAGCATTCCTTGCCATCCTTCATGTTGGTAAAGACGGCAAATAACCCTAAGGAGTTGGCATGGCGAACATGTTTGCCCTGATTCTGGTCATTGCTACCCTGGTGACAGGTTTGTTGTGGTGTCTGGATAAGTTTATTTTCGCCCCAAAACGCCATGAACGTCAGGCTGCCGCACAGGCAGCCACTGGCGATGGGCTGGACGCGAAAACCCTGAAGAAAGTCGGCCCTAAACCGGGCTGGCTGGAAACCGGGGCATCGGTATTTCCGGTGCTGGCGATTGTGCTGGTTGTCCGCTCGTTTATTTACGAGCCGTTCCAGATCCCGTCTGGTTCAATGATGCCAACGCTGCTGATTGGCGATTTTATTCTGGTTGAGAAGTTTGCCTACGGGATTAAAGATCCGATCTACCAGAAAACGCTGATCGAAACCGGTCATCCAAAACGTGGCGACATCGTGGTGTTTAAATACCCGGAAGATCCGCGTCTGGATTACATCAAGCGTGCAGTGGGTCTGCCGGGTGATAAAGTCACCTACGATCCGGTGGCGAAAGAAGTTACCGTTCAGCCTGGCTGCAGCTCCGGTACCGCGTGTGAAAACGCGCTGCCAATCACTTACTCAAACGTTGAGCCAAGTGATTTTGTGCAGACCTTTGCTCGCCGTAACGGCGGTGAAGCGACCAGCGGTTTCTTCCAGGTGCCCAAAGGCGAGACCAAAGAGGACGGTATTCGCCTGGTTGAACGTAAAGAGACGCTGGGTGATGTGACCCACCGTATCCTCACCGTGCCAATCGCGCAGGATCAAGTGGGGATGTACTACCGGCAGCCGGGCCAACAGCTGGCCAGCTGGATCGTACCACCGGGACACTACTTCATGATGGGTGATAACCGCGATAATTCCGCGGACAGCCGTTACTGGGGCTTTGTGCCGGAAGCGAATCTGGTAGGTAAAGCGACCGCTATCTGGATGAGTTTTGAGAAGCAGGAAGGCGAATGGCCGACCGGCGTTCGCCTGAATCGTATCGGCGGGATCCATTAATTCTCATTAAATGAACGCGTAGCCGCGTTAATTAGCGGCTACGTGAATTATTTCAGCGATAAATCTCTTTGGACTAACGACATCCCCTGTCGTTGTGTATAGAATATTCCCCCGAAGTTTAAGGTTGGCCCTGCAAGGGTGCCACGGCACACGAAACCGCGTTGGTCTTCTCAGGTCGGTTTCGTGTGCTGCATTTTTGACGCATTCATTTACTGGTATCGCATGAACCCCATCGTAATTAATCGGCTTCAACGGAAGCTGGGCTACACTTTTCATCATCAGGAGTTGTTGCAACAGGCATTAACCCACCGCAGTGCCAGCAGCAAGCATAATGAGCGCCTCGAGTTCCTGGGTGACTCTATTTTAAGTTTCGTGATCGCGAATGCGCTTTATCATCGTTTCCCACGTGTGGACGAAGGTGATATGAGCCGCATGCGCGCGACGCTGGTTCGGGGTAATACCCTGGCGGAAATCGCTCGTGAATTTGAACTGGGCGAATGTCTGCGACTTGGGCCGGGTGAACTGAAAAGCGGCGGCTTCCGTCGTGAATCTATTCTTGCCGACACGGTCGAAGCATTAATTGGTGGTGTGTTCCTGGACAGCGATATTCAGACCGTAGAAAAGCTGATCCTTAACTGGTATCAAACCCGTCTGGACGAAATCAGTCCGGGCGATAAACAAAAAGATCCGAAAACGCGTCTGCAGGAATATTTGCAGGGTCGCCACCTCCCGCTGCCATCCTATCTGGTGGTACAGGTGCGGGGCGAAGCGCACGATCAGGAATTTACCATCCATTGCCAGGTCAGTGGCCTGAGTGAACCGGTGGTCGGCACAGGTTCTAGCCGTCGTAAGGCTGAACAGGCTGCCGCCGAACAGGCGTTAAAAATGCTGGAGCTGGAATGAGCGAAGAAAAAACGTATTGCGGGTTTATTGCCATCGTCGGACGTCCGAACGTTGGCAAATCTACCCTGTTGAATAATCTGCTTGGGCAGAAAATTTCCATTACTTCCCGTAAGGCGCAGACCACGCGTCACCGCATCGTCGGTATCCACACGGAAGGCGCCTATCAGGCGATCTACGTTGATACCCCGGGCCTGCACATGGAAGAGAAGCGCGCCATCAACCGCCTGATGAACAAGGCGGCGAGCAGCTCGATTGGCGACGTAGAGCTGGTGATTTTCGTGGTGGAAGGCACTCGCTGGACGCCTGACGACGAAATGGTGCTGAACAAACTGCGCGACGGTAAAACGCCGGTGATCCTTGCGGTCAACAAAGTGGACAACGTGCAGGAAAAAGCCGATCTGCTGCCGCACCTGCAGTGGCTGGGAAGCCAGATGAACTTCCTTGATATCGTCCCGCTGTCTGCCGAGACCGGTCTGAACGTCGATACCATCGCAGGCATCGTGCGCAAACATCTGCCGGAAGCGATTCATCACTTCCCGGAAGATTACATCACCGATCGTTCTCAGCGCTTTATGGCCTCTGAGATCATCCGTGAAAAACTGATGCGTTTCCTTGGCGCGGAACTGCCGTACTCCGTAACGGTTGAGATTGAACGTTTTCAGACCAACGAACGCGGCGGCTATGACATCAACGGCCTGATCCTCGTTGAGCGTGAAGGGCAGAAGAAGATGGTGATCGGCAACAAAGGTGCCAAGATCAAAACCATCGGCATTGAAGCGCGCAGAGACATGCAGGACATGTTTGAAGCCCCGGTTCACCTTGAACTGTGGGTGAAGGTGAAATCAGGCTGGGCCGATGATGAGCGTGCATTGCGCAGCCTCGGTTACGGCGACGACGTCTAAGACTGAACATCGTGGATGGATGGCAGCGTGCCTTTGTCCTCCATAGCCGTCCGTGGAGCGAGACCAGCCTTATGCTGGACGTTTTCACGGAAGAGTCGGGCCGTGTGCGCCTTGTTGCTAAAGGCGCACGTTCCAAACGCTCCGGCCTGAAGGGCGCCTTACAGCCTTTCACTCCGCTGCTGGTACGTTTCGGCGGGCGTGGGGAAGTCAAAACCCTGCGCAGTGCCGAAGCCGTCTCTCTGGCGCTCCCCCTTTCTGGTATCACGCTGTACAGCGGTCTCTATGTCAACGAACTCATCTCACGTGTTCTGGAGCATGAGACTCGCTTCTCTGAACTTTTCTTTGATTACCTGCACTGTATCCAGGCGCTGGCCGGCGCTACCGGTACGCCCGAACCTGCCCTGCGTCGTTTTGAACTGGCGCTGCTTGGACACCTGGGCTATGGGGTCGATTTTTTGCATTGTGCAGGGAGCGGAGACGAGGTAGAGGATGCGATGACCTATCGCTACCGTGAAGAAAAAGGCTTTATCGCCAGCGTTGTGATAGATAACAGCACCTTTACCGGGCGACAGCTTAGAGCGCTGTATGCGCGCGAGTTTCCCGATCAGGATACCCTTCGCGCAGCAAAACGCTTTACCCGGATTGCGCTCAAGCCGTATCTTGGCGGCAAGCCCTTAAAGAGCCGCGAATTGTTCAGGCAGTTTATGCCGAAACGTTAACGTATCAGACCCTCGCTCCAGCCCTCTCACTGAGGGAGAGGGAGGCAGGGACACGAACTAAAATACCGAGGATTGTCATGGCTGAATTACTGTTAGGCGTCAACATTGATCACATCGCCACGCTGCGTAATGCACGCGGCACGGCTTATCCCGATCCGGTTCAGGCGGCGTTCATCGCTGAGCAGGCTGGCGCCGATGGCATTACCGTTCACCTGCGTGAAGACCGCCGTCATATTACCGACCGCGATGTGCGCATTCTGCGTCAGACGCTGGACACCCGCATGAACCTGGAGATGGCGGTCACGGAAGAGATGCTGACGATTGCCTGCGAGACGAAGCCGCATTTCTGTTGCCTGGTACCGGAAAAACGTCAGGAAGTGACCACCGAAGGGGGCCTGGACGTGGCGGGTCAACGCGACAAAATGCGTGATGCCTGCAAGCGTCTGGCTGAGGCAGATATCCTGGTCTCTCTGTTCATCGACGCCGATGTAGCACAGATCAAAGCGGCTGCCGAAGTGGGCGCGCCCTATATTGAAATTCATACCGGCTGTTACGCTGATGCGAAAGACGAAACTATGCAGTCCAAAGAGCTGGAGCGTATCGCCAATGCGGCCACCTATGCCGCGAGCCTGGGTCTGAAAGTTAACGCCGGGCATGGCCTGACCTACCATAACGTCAAGGCCATTGCAGCCCTGCCAGAAATGCATGAGCTGAATATCGGCCACGCTATTATTGGCCGTGCGGTAATGAGTGGCCTGAAAGAGGCGGTCTCAGAAATGAAACGCCTGATGCTGGAAGCGCGTCAGTAATGGCTATTCTGGGCTTAGGCACCGATATCGTTGAAATAGCCCGCATTGAAGCGGTGATCGCCCGTAGCGGCGATCGCCTGGCACGACGCGTGTTGAGCGATAACGAATGGGCCATCTGGGAGACGCATCAGCAGCCGGTACGTTTTCTGGCCAAGCGCTTTGCCGTCAAAGAGGCGGCAGCCAAAGCCTTCGGCACCGGTATTCGTAACGGTCTGGCGTTTAATCAGTTTGAAGTGTTTAACGATGAGCTGGGTAAACCGCGCCTGCGTTTATGGGGTGAGGCGCAAACGCTGGCAGAGAAACTCGGCGTAAATCACATGCACGTGACGCTCGCCGATGAACGCCACTACGCCTGCGCGACGGTGATTATCGAAAGTTAAAGTTTGTCCGCGTGATGCAGCAGGACAAACTTATCCCAAAGCTGCTCTTCGCTCTCGACGCGTGCCGGATCCTTCAGGATGGTATTGGGGATTGGGCACACTTTCTGACAGGTCGGCGTTTCGTAGTGGCCGATGCATTCAGTGCAGCGGTCGCTGTTAATCTCATAAATGCTCTCGCCCATCGAAATCGCCTGGTTCGGGCATTCCGGTTCGCACATATCGCAATTGATGCATTTTTTGGTGATTAACAACGCCATCAGGAAATTCTCAGAAACAACACAAACAGGGCGGGCATTATACGCTCATTACCTGTTCAAACCAGTTTTTTTACCAGCTCTTCACTGTGCCGGATACGCTCTGGCGCGTGCTCCAGATCCTGTTGCACCAGGGCCATAAACAGCAGGTCGGTCAACATCATTTGCGCACTTGTCGAGGAGATCGCCGCGCTGCGCGTGGCCTGCTCTTCCGCGATAGTATATAAACAGCGCGTAGCCCGCTGCTGCAGCGCGTTGGGAGTAAACCCGGTGATGGCCAGAATCTTACCGCCTACGCGTAAGGCTTCATCGGTAGCCATATTGATCTCGCGGCGTTCGCCGGAATAGGAGATCGCCAGCAGCAGATCGTTAGCATCCATCGCCTGCACGGTCGCCAGCAGGGCGTGCATATCCTGCTCGACAATGGCGTTGTAACCTATTTTTGTCAGCTTCCAGCCAAAGTTACGTGCCACCAGTCCGGACGCGCCTATCCCGGTCAAAATAATACGTCGCGCTGCACGCAGCATCGCCACGCTTTCCAGTAATTTTTCTTCGGTATTCACATCAAGGGTGGCATGCATGGCCGCGACATTCTCTTTGATGAGCTTCTCTCCCACCAGACGCATCGGGTCATCGCCACGAATCTGATTATGCACCGGCATCGACTGCGGGTTGGGGTTACTCACCAGCGCTTCGCTAATCGCCAGCTTGAGAGCCGGGAAGCCTTTAAAGCCAATCTTCTGGGCAAATTTCACCACGCTCGACTGACTCACTCCGGCCTCACTCGCCAGCTGCTGCGAGCTGAGATGGCGGGCATGGTCGGGCTGAGAGAGCAGAAAATCCGCCAGCTTTTTGTCGCTTTGAGCAAAGCCTGCATAACGCTGGCGAATGCGAATTAAACAGTTCATAGGTTCTCCTGGCGAAATTGTGATTGTCTGCGCAAATACGAATTTTGCTCGCCTGAATGAATTTTATATTCCATTATAGTGAGATTATTATGAATTAAAAATTCTTGAGGTACAAAAGATGAATCTTGGCTCACTTGTTTCTGAAACGCGTAACCCACAAACCATGGATCTGGATGCGCTCAGCACCCTGGAGCTGGTTAACCGTTTTAATCAACAGGATACGCTGGTCGCGCAGGCAGTGAAAGAGACATTACCCGAGGTGGCGAAAGCTGTCGATGCGGCAGCGGAAGCACTGAAGGCCGGTGGTCGCATTATCTACATGGGCGCCGGAACCAGCGGGCGTCTTGGTGTGCTGGATGCCTCTGAATGCCCGCCAACGTTTGGTGTGCCGCACGGTCTGGTGGTCGGGTTGATTGCTGGCGGCCCTGGCGCGCTGCTGAAAGCCGTGGAAGGAGCGGAAGACAACAAACAGCTCGGTGAGGATGACCTGAAGGGGCTAAATCTGACCGCTCAGGATCTGGTTGTTGGGCTGGCGGCTTCCGGGCGTACGCCGTACGTTATTGGCGGTCTGGAGTATGCCAACAAGACGGGCTGCACCACGGTGGCGATTTCCTGTAATCCTGGCTCGCCGATTGCGCAGGTCGCTGCTATCGCTATCTCTCCGGTTGTCGGCCCGGAAGCGTTAACCGGCTCTACGCGTCTGAAATCCGGCACCGCGCAAAAGCTGGTGCTCAACATGATCTCCACTGGCGCGATGGTGAAGTTTGGCAAGGTTTATCAGAACCTGATGGTGGATATGCAAGCGACCAACGTCAAGCTGGTGGACAGAGCCTGCCGTATGGTCATGGAGGCGACGGGAGCAAGCCGCGAAGAGGCGGAAGCAGTACTGAAACAAACCGATCACGATGTTAAACCGGCCATTCTGATGATCCTGAGCGGACTGGACGCTGCGGCCGCCAGAGCAAGGCTCAATGCCCATAACGGGTTCTTACGGGCGGCATTAGAAAACTAACAGAGGCGTGTATGGACAAAACAGCAGCGCTCGCCAGCGATATCCTGCAGGGGATCGGTGGGGAAAAAAATATTCAGCGTCTGGAAAACTGCATGACGCGCGTGCGTGTCGAGGTGCATAACGACGAGCAGCTTGATGTGCCGCGTCTGAAGCAGCTTTCCGGCGTGAGTGGTTACGTTAAACAGGGGCAACAGCACCAGCTGATTGTCGGGCCGGGAAAGGCGGCGCAGGTTGTGGATGCCATGCGTGCGCTGATGGTCGGCGGCGAGAGCGTGGCGATCGACGACGTCGAACGTACGAAGGCGCAGGCAAAGGCCCGATACAAAGCCCCCATGAGCGATGCGCTGCGACAACTGGCCAACGTCTTTATTCCGCTGATCCCGGCGTTTATTGCCTCTGGCTTAATCACCGGGATCATCAATATTCTTAAGCGTCCGGATATCGTAGGGGACTTCGCGACCCAGTATCCTAATTTATTAGGCATTCTCGGTATTTTCGGCAGCGCCGTGTTTGCCATCATGAACATTCTGGTGGGGGTCAACACCGCGAAGGTCTTTGGCGGCTCGCTGGCCATGGGCGGGGTGATGGCAGGTATTCTGTCCAGCCCACAACTGGCGCAGATAACCCTGTTTGGTGAGGCGCTCCAGCCTGGCCGCGGCGGGGTGATTGCCGTGCTGCTGGTGGTCATCCTGATGTGCTGGATCGAGAAGAAACTGCGCACTCTCCTGCCTGGATCAATTGAGCTGATCCTCAATCCACTGTTAACGACGTTAATCACCGGCAGCGTGGCTATTGTGGCGTTACAACCGCTGGGGGGCTGGATCTCTGAGGCCATCGCCCATGGCGCATCGCTGGCTATCGATCGCGGCGGTCTGTTAGTGGGTGCCGTGCTGTCAGGCACCTTCTTGCCGCTGGTACTGACCGGTCTGCATCAGGGGCTGGTGCCGATCCACGTCGAGCTGGTGCAGGCGCACGGTTACAACGCGCTGCTGCCCATCCTGTCGATGGCTGGCGTGGGGCAGGTCGGGGCGGCGATTGCCGTACTGATGAAAACCCGCAACGCGCGGCTGAAAAAAGTGATCAAAGGTGCGTTGCCGGTCGGATTACTCGGAATTGGCGAGCCGCTGATTTTCGGCGTCACGCTGCCGCTGGGGAGACCGTTCCTCGGTGCTTGCCTGGGAGGGGCGGTAGGCGGAGCGCTGATCAGCTACTGGAAAGTGGCAACGGTGATCGCCTTCGGGATCTCCGGGCTGCCGCTGGCGCTCACCATCGTGACCGGAAAAGTTATGCTCTATCTGTTAGGCTATCTGGTAGCGGTGATCGCCGGGTTCCTGTTTACCTGGCTGTTAGGATTCAACGATCCAGAGGAGTAAGGTTTGGCAAATCACGAGCGTCGCGTTGTTTTTTTCGACCTGGACGGTACGCTGCATCAGCAGGATATGTTTGGTACGTTTATGCGCTACCTGCTGCGGCGTCAGCCTTTGAATGCGCTGCTCGTATTACCTCTCTTACCCGTAATTGGCATTGCGCTGCTGCTAAAAGGTCGGGCAGCGCGCTGGCCAATGAGCCTGTTGCTCTGGGGCTGTACCTTTGGACGCAGCGAAGCGCGGCTTAAACAGCTTCAGCAGGACTTTGTGCACTGGTTTCGCGGGCATGTGACCGCGTTTCCGGTTGTTCAGGCAAGGCTCACCAGCTATCTCGACGCGAACGATGCCGACATCTGGTTGATTACCGGATCCCCGCAAGCGCTGGTGGAACAGGTCTATTATGATACCCCGTGGCTGCCGCGGGTGAATCTTATCGCCACGCAAATTACCCGCGGCTACGGTGGATGGGTACTGACCATGCGCTGCCTGGGACATGAAAAGGTGGTGCAACTGGAGAAGCGAATCGGTACGCCACTGCGTCTTTACAGCGGCTACAGCGACAGCAAGCAGGACAACCCGCTGCTCTATTTTTGCCAGCATCGCTGGCGCGTCACGCCCGCAGGCGAACTTCAGCAACTCGAATAGTCTTATCTATAGCGGGTGTGTATAATGCCGCCCGCTTTTAGACTGGAGTATCAACCGTTGTGCAACCCTGAACGCGATCATGAATACTGGATGCGCCATGCGCTTACGCTTGCCCAGCGCGCCTGGGACGAGGGGGAAGTGCCCGTGGGTGCTGTGCTTGTCCACAATAACCAGGTGATAGGGGAAGGGTGGAACCGCCCGATTGGCCGTCACGATCCGACTGCGCACGCTGAAATCATGGCCCTTCGTCAGGGCGGGATGGTGCTGCAAAACTATCGTCTGCTTGATACCACGCTGTATGTCACGCTTGAGCCGTGCGTTATGTGTTCCGGCGCGATGGTGCATAGCCGTATCGGCACGCTGGTCTTTGGCGCGCGGGATGAAAAAACCGGAGCGGCCGGTTCGCTGATGGACGTACTGGGACACCCGGGGATGAACCACCAGGTGCAGACTATCGGTGGGGTACTTGCACCAGAGTGTGCGGGGCTATTAAGTGATTTCTTTCGAATGCGCCGTCAGCAGAAAAAGCAACAAAAGGCAGAATTGAAGTTGTCGGGCGAGTAAGTTCGTCCGGTGCCACCACCGGATAACTCTGGGCCAGCTGATTTGCCTCTGCCGCCTCTTTTTCCTTCTCCAGCAGATAACCCACCAGGCTAATCTGATATTTACGGATATTTTCCACGTAGGCGTAGGCTTCATGCCCGCGCGCGTAACCGTAGGTCAGCTTGTTGTACCACGGCTTCTGGCTCAGCAGCGGCAGGCGCTGTTTTACGTCTGACCAGCTGTCCGGGTTACCTTTCGTTTTCGCCGTCAGCGCGCGCGCGTCAAGCATGTGCGCATAACCCATGTTGTAGGCTGCCAGCGCAAACCAGATCCGTTCCTCTTCAGGCACCGTCTCCGGCACTTTGCCCATCATATCCTGCAGATACCGTGCGCCGCCGCTGATGCTCTGTTCTGCATCGGTGCGGTCGGTCAGCCCAAGGCTCTGAGCGGTATTTTTAGTGAGCATCATTAAGCCGCGAACGCCAGTGGGCGAGGTGGCCTGAGTATCCCAGTGGGATTCCTGATAAGAGATCGCTGCCAGTAATCGCCAGTCGATCTCCTGGGCATACTTCTCAAATAACGGCTGCAGGTCTGGCAGCACACTATCGACTGCGCGCAAGAAGCTTCGGGTGTCGACGTAATCAAAATCGTCACCGTGGCCGAGGTATTTCTCTTCCAGACGCGCCAGCGTACCGTCTTCATTGATGGTGTTGAAGAAATCGAGCATCGCCGCAGAGAGGGTCTGATCGTCATCAAGCTGGCTAAACCAGGTCACCGGCTGTTCGTCTGTCACGTCCAGCGCCACCGCGATTTCGGGGTGCACGCGCTGGAAAAGGCTGATCGCGACCGAATCGGCGATGGTGTAGGGCAGTTTTTTATCTTTTACCTGGTCCAGCAGCTCAGTCGTACCGAGCTTAGGATCAACCGTCCAGCTCAGGTCCGGGAATTTCTTCTCCTTGAGCTCACGCAGATCGTCAATCACGACGTGACCCGGGGCGATGGTCAACTGTTGTGCATTAATCGCCGCCAGCGTTCGCGGGCGCAGGCTCCCGACCCGGTAGACCAGCTGTTGAGAAACGGAGTAGTAGGTTGGGCCTGGCTGATAGTTCTTGCTGCGCTCGCTGTTGTACACCAGCCCGGCCGCAAGGATATCGGCGTCGTTGTTATCCAGGTCATCAAACAGCTGGCTGATATTCTGACGGACGGTAATTTTGAGCTTCACGCCAAGATAGTCGGCAAACTGCTGCGCCAGTTCATAATCCAGGCCAATCGTTTTGCCGTTAATGTCGCTGTAAATCAGCGGCGAGTTGAGGGTACTGACGCGCAATTCCCCCCGCTCCTGTATGGCGGCGATACGGTTTTCGGCTTTACCGAACCAGGGGATGGAAGGCCAGAGGGCCACTGCCAGCAGCAACGTTACAATGCCGATGAGCAGATAATTAATCTTTAATTTTTTCAATTAGTTAATTCTCTGCGACGCCGGGTGCCTCAGTATGCTGTAGCCATGTTAAGAATAAGGTTTGCCATTGAATGAGCGGCATTTTGCGTAAAGTTACGCCACTTGGCAACAAATTAGAGAGAGAGGTCACATCTATTGTTAAACGTAAACGTTGATTTTATTTCGACGCAAACGGTTTCGTCGACGCTCAGGATTCTCTATAATGACGCCCGTTTTCCCCCCCTTGCGCACACTGTAAGCGCCCCGGCGCTTCGAAGACGAGAGACTTATGATGGAAATTCTGCGTGGTTCGCCTGCACTGTCTGCCTTCCGTATCAATAAACTGCTGGCACGTTTTCAGGCAGCCGACCTTCCGGTAAGCAATATTTACGCTGAGTATGTCCATTTTGCTGACCTGAATGCACCCCTGAATGCAGAGGAGCGAGTACAGCTGGAACGCCTGCTCAAATATGGTCCAAGCCTGAGCAGCCATACGCCAACCGGCAAACTGATCCTTGCGACGCCTCGTCCAGGCACCATCTCCCCCTGGTCTTCCAAAGCCACCGACATCGCCCACAACTGTGGTCTGAACCAGATTAACCGTCTGGAGCGCGGCGTGGCGTACTACGTTGAAGCCTCTACCCTGACCGATGCGCAGTGGCAAACCGTTGCCGCTGAGCTGCACGACCGCATGATGGAGAGTGTCTTTGCCTCTCTGGACGATGCGCAGAAACTCTTCTCCCACCATCAGCCTGCGCCGGTACAGAGCGTCGATTTGCTGGGGCAGGGCCGTCAGGCGCTGATTGACGCCAACCTGCGTCTCGGTCTGGCACTGGCAGAAGACGAAATTGACTACCTGCAGGATGCGTTTGTTAAGCTGAACCGCAACCCGAACGACATCGAGCTTTACATGTTCGCTCAGGCAAACTCTGAGCACTGCCGTCACAAGATTTTCAACGCCGACTGGATTATCGACGGTGAAGAGCAGCCGAAGTCGCTGTTCAAAATGATCAAAAACACCATGGAAAAAACGCCTGACCACGTGCTGTCTGCCTACAAAGACAACGCCGCGGTGATGGAAGGTTCTGAAGTGGGCCGCTTCTTCGCCGATCGCGAAGCAGGGCGCTATGATTTCCATCAGGAGCCGGCGCATATCCTGATGAAAGTCGAAACGCATAACCACCCGACGGCGATCTCGCCGTGGCCGGGTGCGGCGACCGGGTCTGGCGGGGAAATCCGCGACGAAGGCGCAACCGGACGGGGTGCTAAACCAAAAGCCGGTCTGGTCGGTTTCTCCGTCTCCAACCTGCGCATCCCAGGCTTTGAACAGCCGTGGGAAGAAGATTTCGGCAAGCCGGAACGTATTGTGACCGCGCTGGATATCATGACCGAAGGCCCACTGGGCGGGGCGGCGTTCAACAATGAATTTGGACGTCCTGCGCTGAACGGTTACTTCCGTACCTACGAAGAGAAAGTGGAGAGCCACAACGGCGAAGAGCTGCGCGGCTATCACAAACCGATCATGCTGGCTGGCGGGATCGGTAACATTCGCGCCGATCACGTGCAAAAAGGCGAGATCGTAGTTGGTGCGAAGCTGATCGTTCTGGGTGGCCCGGCAATGAACATCGGCCTGGGCGGCGGGGCTGCCTCCTCTATGACCTCCGGTCAGTCTGATGCGGATCTCGATTTTGCATCCGTACAGCGTGATAACCCGGAGATGGAACGCCGTTGCCAGGAGGTCATTGACCGCTGCTGGCAGCTGGGTGATGCCAACCCCATCCTCTTTATTCATGACGTAGGCGCGGGCGGTCTGTCCAACGCCATGCCGGAGCTGGTCAGTGACGGTGGTCGTGGCGGTCGCTTCAACCTGCGCGACATCCTGAGTGATGAGCCAGGCATGAGCCCGCTGGAAATCTGGTGTAACGAATCCCAGGAACGTTATGTTCTGGCCGTCGCTGCCGATCAGTTGCCGCTGTTTGACGAGCTGTGCCGCCGCGAGCGTGCCCCGTATGCCGTCATCGGTGAAGCGACCGAAGCGCTGCACCTGTCCCTGAGCGACACCCATTTCGACAACCAGCCGATCGATCTGCCGCTGGACGTGCTGCTCGGCAAAACGCCGAAGATGACCCGCGACGTTGAGACCCGTAAAGCAGCTGGCAAAGCGCTGGATCGTCAGGGTATTACCGTGGCTGAGGCGGTCAATCGCGTTCTGCACCTGCCGGCCGTGGCGGAGAAAACCTTCCTGGTCACCATCGGCGACCGTACCGTGACCGGTATGGTGTCGCGCGATCAGATGGTTGGCCCGTGGCAGATCCCGGTGGCTAACTGTGCCGTCACCACCGCGAGTCTCGACAGCTACTACGGTGAAGCGATGGCGCTGGGCGAACGTACCCCGGTCGCTCTGCTGGACTTCGCCGCATCTGCTCGCCTGGCCGTTGGTGAAGCGCTGACTAACATTGCCGCAACGCAGATTGGTGACATTAAACGTATCAAACTTTCCGCGAACTGGATGGCCGCAGCGGGCCACCCGGGCGAAGATGCGGGCCTGTATGAAGCCGTGAAGGCGGTGGGTGAGGAGCTCTGCCCGGCACTTGGCCTGACCATTCCGGTGGGTAAAGACTCCATGTCGATGAAGACCCGCTGGCAGGACGGTAACGAGCAGCGCGAGATGACCTCTCCGCTGTCGCTGATCATCTCCGCGTTTGCCCGCGTAGAAGATGTGCGCCATACCGTGACGCCACAGCTGGTGACTGAAGATAACGCCCTGCTGCTGATTGACCTGGGTAAAGGCCATAACGCGCTGGGAGCGACCGCGCTGGCGCAGGTTTATCGTCAACTGGGTGATAAGCCGGCAGATGTACGTGATGTGGCGCAGTTAAAAGGTTTCTACGACGCCATCCAGGCCCTGGTGGCACAGCGTAAACTGCTGGCCTACCACGACCGTTCCGACGGCGGCCTGCTGGTTACTCTGGCTGAGATGGCCTTCACCGGCCACTGCGGCGTCGAAGCGAACATCGCGACGCTGGGCGAGGATCGTCTGGCGGCGCTGTTTAACGAAGAGCTGGGCGCGGTGATTCAGGTGCGTGCCGCAGATCGTGACGCGGTTGAAAGCGTACTGGCTCAGCACGGCCTGGCAGATTGCGTGCATTATCTGGGTAAAGCCGTGCAGGGCGACCGCTTTGTCATTGAAGCGGATGGCCACGCGGTGTTCAGCGAGAGCCGTTCTACCCTGCGTATGTGGTGGGCTGAAACCACCTGGCAGATGCAGCGCCTGCGTGACAACCCGGAGTGTGCCGATCAGGAACACAACGCGAAGGCTAACGACAACGATCCTGGCCTGAACGTGAAGCTCTCCTTCGACATCAACGAAGATATCGCCGCGCCGTACATTGCGACCGGCGCGCGTCCGAAAGTGGCCGTACTGCGTGAGCAGGGCGTCAACTCCCACGTTGAGATGGCTGCTGCCTTCTTCCGTGCGGGTTTTGATGCCATCGACGTTCACATGAGCGACCTGCTGGCCGGGCGTACCGGTCTGGAAGATTTCCAGGCGCTGGTCGCCTGCGGTGGTTTCTCTTACGGCGACGTGCTGGGTGCAGGTGAGGGTTGGGCGAAGTCCATCCTCTTCAACAGCCGTGTCCGCGACGAGTTTGAAACCTTCTTCCACCGTCCGCAAACGCTGGCGCTGGGCGTATGTAATGGTTGCCAGATGATGTCCAACCTGCGCGAGCTGATCCCCGGTAGCGAAGCCTGGCCGCGCTTTGTGCGTAACCAGTCTGACCGCTTTGAAGCGCGTTTCAGCCTCGTGGAAGTGACCCAAAGCCCGTCTCTGCTGCTGCAGGGCATGGTAGGGTCGCAGATGCCCATCGCCGTTTCCCATGGCGAAGGCCAGGTTGAAGTGCGCGATGCAGCTCATCTGGCTCAGCTTGAAAGCAAAGGCCTGGTGGCGCTGCGCTTTGTCGATAACTTCGGCAAGGTGACAGAATCCTACCCGGCTAACCCGAACGGTTCGGTGAACGGTATCACTGCGGTGACCAGCGAAAGCGGTCGTGCGACCATTATGATGCCGCACCCGGAACGTGTGTTCCGTACCGTGAGCAACTCCTGGCACCCGGAAAACTGGGGCGAGGACAGCCCGTGGATGCGTATCTTCCGTAATGCGCGTAAACAGCTAGGTTAAGCGTACCGCTACTCCCACAGCAGGCCCGGTAAGCGAAAACGCCACCGGGCTTTTTTGTGCCTGTCGCAAAACCGCGACAATCCGCTATTCGTAGTGTCTCCAAAAGGAGACATTTAACTCATTGAATTATATGGGGTGTAGTGGGTTGTCGTTAAGGTGTTGCTTTTTAGCGACACTTAGCCTGGAAATCATTCAGCGGGCAATTAACGGCATAATCGCATAAAATACATAAATATCAACAAGATAATTTATTGTTTTGCATTATGGCACGAGTGTTGCATAATATTAATCAGTGGCTCATTCACCTTCTTATGTCAGCCCCTTCGGGACGTGCTACATAAACTTCGAATGACGCACAAAAAGGTGCCTGCCGTCCAACTACTGATCATAGCGTTGCTTTATCAGGCCAGGGCGAAACGTCGAGTTAGGCACCGCCTCATTCCATGACAAAGCCGGGTTTTTACCCGGCTTTGTTGTATCTGAAGGGCAGACTCAGTTACGCTCTCCTTAAACCCCGATAAAGAGAGTAATGCGTTGAAACGCTGGCCCGTTTTTCCTCGTTCCCTGCGACAGCTTGTCATGATGGCCTTTCTGCTAATCCTGCTGCCTTTGCTGATCCTGGCATGGCAGGCGTGGCAGAGTCTCAACGCGCTGAGTGCGCAGGCGGCACTGACTAACCGCACGACGCTGATCGACGCCCGACGCAGTGAAGCGATGACTAACGCCGCGCTGGAGATGGAACGCAGCTATCGCCAGTACTGCGTGCTTGACGATCCTACTCTGGAAAAGGTCTATCAGAATCAACGTAAACGCTACAGTGAAATGCTGGACGCCCATGCAGGGGTGCTGCCGGACGATAAGCTTTATCAGGCGTTACGTCAGGATTTGAACGATCTGGCGCAACTGCAGTGTAAGAACAGCGGCCCGGATGCCGCAGCGGCTGCCCGTCTTGAAGCCTTTGCGAATGCCAATACCGAGATGGTGCAGTCTACCCGCACGGTTATCTTCTCGCGCGGGCAACAGCTGCAGCAGGAGATTGCGGAACGTGGCCAGTTCTTTGGCTGGCAGGCGCTGGTGCTGTTCCTCGTCAGCCTCGGTCTGGTTCTGCTCTTTACCCGCATGATCATCGGCCCGGTGAAGGGTATCCAGCGCATGATTAACCGCCTGGGCGAGGGGAAGTCTCTCGGGGATACGGTCGCCTTTAAAGGTCCTCGCGAGTTGCGCTCCGTTGGCCAGCGCATTATCTGGCTTTCTGAACGTCTGGCATGGCTGGAATCCCAGCGCCATCAGTTCTTGCGTCATATTTCCCATGAGCTTAAAACGCCGCTTGCCAGCATGCGCGAAGGAACGGAACTGCTGGCAGATGAAGTGGCGGGGCCGCTTACGCCCGAACAGAAAGAGATTGTCGACATCCTGGATGTCAGCAGCCGCAATCTGCAAAAGCTGATTGAGCAATTGCTGGACTACAACCGCAAGCTGGCGGATGGCGCGGTGGTGCTGGAAAACGTCGATATTGCGCCGCTGGTGGATATGGTGATCTCCGCCCATAGCTTGCCAGCAAGAGCTAAAATGATGCATACCGGGGTGGAGCTCAGTGAGCCAACCTGCCTCGCGGAACCGATGCTGTTGATGAGCGTTCTGGATAATCTTTACTCCAATGCGGTGCACTATGGTACTGAATCCGGTAACATTTATATCCGAAGTTATACGAATGGTTCACGGGTGTTTATTGACGTCGCTAACACCGGCACTCCAATCCCTGATGACGAAAAAACCATGATCTTTGAACCCTTTTTCCAGGGAAGTCATCAGCGGAAAGGGGCGGTAAAAGGAAGTGGGCTGGGCCTGAGTATTGCCCGGGACTGCATACGACGCATGCAGGGTGAGCTGAAAATTGCCACGGACGAACGGTCAGATGTTTGCTTCCGTATTGAACTGCCCCTGAGCCGGAAAAATCAATGAAATGAATCTATGCCTGGTGAGTATGTCACACGTCTTTTCCCGCGCCGTGCGCGCGGTGTTTTCCAGCAATATGTTTCGCCTGAGCCTGCCCTGTTTATTTCTGGCGGGCTGTGTTTCCCATGTGCCACAAAGTGCGATTAGCGATAAACAACAAGATAAATGGCCAGATAATCAGCTGGCAGATTTTCTGTCGACCCGCTGTGACGACATCTGGAATCTGTCGGGGCATGACGTCGAGAGCAATCCGCTGTTCTGGCTACGTGGAATAGATTGCGCCCAGCGTCTGGCGCCGGTCGAGGCGCGCTCGCAAGCGGCGATGCTCAATGACGATACCTGGCAGGACGCGTTCAAGCGTGGAATTTTACTCGCGGATGCGAAAATCACCCCCGTTGAGCGTCGCACCAACGTCACGCGGCTGGACACGTTTGTCGGAAACCTTCCGGCGCAGGTGCGCCCGGTGTATCAGCTCTGGCGTGATGGTCAGGCGTTGCAACTGCAGTTGTCTGAAGAGCGTTTTCGCTACAGCAAATTACAGCAATCCACCGACAGCGAGCTTGATACGCTGCGCCAGCAGGAGCAGCACTTGCGTGCTCAACTGGATACCACGACGCGCAAGCTTGAAAACCTGACCGACATCGAAAGACAGCTCTCGACGCGTAAACCGGCCGGAAATTATCTGCCTGATACGCCAAAAGGGTCAGCCGCGACGCCAGACGGTGATGCGCAGAAACAAGAGGATGTGAAGCCATGACAAGCCGAAAACCTGCCCATCTCTTACTGGTGGATGACGATCCGGGGCTGTTAAAGCTGCTGGGGATGCGTCTGGTCAGTGAAGGCTACAGCGTGGTGACGGCGGAAAGCGGGCAGGAGGGGCTGAAAGTCCTGAGCCGCGAGAAGGTTGATCTGGTGATTAGCGACCTGCGAATGGATGAAATGGATGGCCTGCAGCTGTTCGCGGAGATCCAGAAGCAGCAGCCTGGCATGCCGGTGATCATCCTGACGGCGCACGGATCGATTCCGGATGCCGTTGCCGCGACGCAGCAGGGGGTATTCAGCTTCCTCACCAAGCCGGTAGATAAAGATGCCCTCTATAAGGCTATCGACAGCGCGCTTGAGCACGCGGCTCCGTCGAATGATGAAGCGTGGCGGGAGTCTATCGTCACCCGCAGCCCGATTATGCTGCGTCTGCTCGAACAGGCCCGGATGGTGGCGCAGTCAGACGTTAGCGTGCTGATTAATGGCCAGAGCGGTACCGGGAAAGAGATCCTTGCCCAGGCTATCCATAACGCCAGCCCGCGCAGCAAAAACGCCTTTATCGCGATTAACTGTGGTGCGCTCCCTGAACAACTGCTTGAGTCTGAACTGTTTGGTCATGCCCGCGGGGCGTTCACCGGGGCGGTGAGCAGCCGGGAAGGGCTTTTCCAGGCGGCAGAAGGCGGCACACTTTTCCTGGACGAGATTGGCGATATGCCGGCACCGCTGCAGGTCAAATTGCTGCGTGTTTTGCAGGAGCGAAAAGTGCGCCCCCTCGGCAGTAACCGCGATATCGATATTAACGTGCGTATCATTTCGGCCACGCACCGCGATTTACCAAAAGTCATGGCGCGCAACGAGTTTCGTGAAGATCTCTACTACCGTCTGAACGTGGTGAACCTGAAAATTCCAGCACTGGCCGAGCGGGCGGAAGATATTCCGCTGCTGGCAAACCATCTTTTGCGCCAGGCGGCCGATCGGCATAAGCCTTTTGTCCGGGCGTTTTCCACCGATGCGATGAAACGGCTGATGGCCGCAAGCTGGCCGGGCAACGTGCGCCAGCTGGTGAACGTTATTGAACAGTGCGTGGCGCTGACCTCGTCACCCGTCATTAGCGACGCGCTGGTGGAGCAGGCGCTGGAAGGGGAAAACACCGCCCTGCCGACGTTTGCAGAAGCGCGTAATCAGTTCGAACTGAACTATCTGCGCAAGCTCCTGCAGATAACCAAAGGCAACGTAACCCATGCGGCGCGTATGGCCGGGCGCAACCGTACTGAGTTCTACAAGCTGCTCTCCCGCCATGAGCTGGAAGCAAACGATTTTAAAGAGTAGTACCGCAAAATCTGAATGAGTATGATACTGTGAGCAACCGATTACGAAGCAGCTTACAGGCAAGAGTTTAAGGACCCACCATGAAAAAGATTGATGCGATTATTAAACCTTTCAAACTGGATGATGTGCGTGAAGCGCTGGCGGAAGTGGGCATCACCGGGATGACAGTGACGGAAGTGAAAGGTTTTGGTCGCCAGAAGGGCCACACCGAACTTTACCGTGGCGCAGAGTACATGGTGGACTTTCTGCCAAAAGTGAAAATTGAAATCGTGGTGAGCGACGATATCGTGGATACCTGTGTGGATACCATTATCCGTACGGCGCAGACCGGCAAAATTGGCGACGGTAAAATCTTCGTCTTTGATGTGGCACGCGTGATCCGTATCCGTACCGGTGAAGAAGACGACGCCGCGATTTAATCGTCAGTACCTGATTCCTGATTCAGCCGGGTGGCGCTATGCTTACCCGGCCTGCAAAAACTCACCGGCCGGGAAAGTGTAGCGCCATCGGGCGATTACAGTACTTTATGCGGCCCAAAACATTCGTAATGAATGTTGTCTTTATTCACGCCCAACTCCACCAGCTGCTTCGCGGCATACTGCATAAACGCTACCGGTCCGCAGACATAAAACTGCATCTCCGGCGCGCTGAATGCCCCTTCGTGCTGACTCAAATTCATCAGACCTTCGCTGTCAAAGCGTGCGGCTGCACGGTCGGCATCCGTCGGCAGACGATACCAGGTATGGGCGGTAAAGCGTGGCAGACCGGAAGCCAGCGCATTCACTTCATCGGCAAACGCGTGCATTTCACCGTTCTCGGCGGCGTGGAACCAGTTTACCTGCGCGCTGTGGTTTGATTTAGCGAGGGTGTCGAGCATCGCCAGCATTGGCGTCTGACCCACCCCGGCTGAGATCAGGGTAACCGGCGTATTCGCCTCAACCGCCATAAAGAAGTCGCCCGCAGGCGCGGCCAGATGAACCACATCACCCACGTTAGCCTCGTTATGCAGCCAGTTTGATACCTGGCCACCATCTTCGCGTTTTACGGCAATGCGATAACGTTTACCGTCTGGTTTGCGGGTCAGGGAGTACTGCCGAATCTCCTGGTGCGGGAAACCTTCAGGCTTCAGCCACACGCCCAGATACTGCCCCGGCTGATAATCAGCGACCGGCTTGCCATCCACTGGCTCGAACTCAAAACTGGTGATGAGCTGGCTGCGCGGCGTTTTCTCGACGATGCGGAAAGCGCGGGTACCTTCCCAGCCGCCAGCCTTACTGGCGTTTTCGCTGTAGATCTGTGCTTCACGGTTAATGAACACGTTTGCCAGCACGCCGTAGGCTTTTCCCCACGCGTCCAGCACCTCCTGACCCGGGCTAAACATCTCATCCAGTGTGGCCAGCAGATGGCCGCCGACGATATTGTACTGCTCGGGTTTGATCTGGAAGCTGGTGTGCTTCTGCGCAATTTTTTCCACGGCAGGCAGCAACGCCGCCAGATTTTCGATATTACTGGCGTAGGCTGCGATGGCGTTGAACAAGGCTTCGCGCTGATCGCCGTTACGCTGGTTGCTCATGTTGAAAATCTCTTTCAACTCCGGGTTATGCGTAAACATACGATCGTAGAAATGGGCGGTGAGTTTCGGGCCGGTTTCGACCAGCAGGGGAATAGTGGCTTTAACTGTGGCGATGGTTTGAGCGTCGAGCATAGCAGCGTCCTTCAGTGGTGTTTTTAATGATGTATTTTAAATGCATCTTATAAAAAATACCCCTGCGTTGTAAATGGTTCTTTGCAACGTGAAAAATATGCATCACAAACCTGAAAAGAAATCCGTTGAAAATGATGAGGGCTTTATTCCTCAAACCCTTGCGTGGCGGGTAGGAAAACGTTTGCGTAAAATCGTTTGTCAAGACCTGTTATCACAGAACTAATCAGTTATACTGTTGCCCGTCGTCCAACAGGACTGCCTTTTCAGGCCAAAATTTTATTGTTAGCTGAGTCAGGAGATGCGGATGTTAAAGCGTGAAATGAACATTGCCGATTATGATGCCGAACTGTGGCAGGCTATGGAGCAGGAAAAAGTACGTCAGGAAGAGCACATCGAACTGATCGCCTCCGAAAACTACACCAGCCCGCGCGTAATGCAGGCGCAGGGTTCTCAGCTGACCAACAAATACGCTGAAGGTTACCCGGGCAAACGCTACTACGGCGGTTGCGAGTACGTTGATATCGTTGAGCAACTGGCCATCGATCGCGCTAAAGAACTGTTTGGCGCCGACTACGCTAACGTACAGCCGCACTCTGGCTCTCAGGCTAACTTCGCGGTCTACACCGCGCTGCTGCAACCGGGCGATACCGTTCTGGGTATGAACCTGGCGCAAGGCGGCCACCTGACTCACGGCTCTCCGGTTAACTTCTCTGGCAAACTGTACAACATCATTCCTTACGGCATTGATGAGTCCGGTAAAATTGACTACGAAGACATGGCGAAGCAGGCGCAGACCCACAAACCGAAGATGATTATCGGCGGTTTCTCTGCTTACTCCGGTATCGTTGACTGGGCAAAAATGCGTGAAATCGCAGACAGCATCGGTGCTTACCTGTTCGTTGACATGGCGCACGTTGCCGGCCTGATTGCTGCAGGCGTTTATCCGAACCCGGTTCCGCATGCTCACGTTGTGACCACCACCACGCACAAAACCCTGGCGGGCCCACGCGGTGGCTTGATCCTGGCAAAAGGTGGCGACGAAGAGCTGTACAAAAAGCTGAACTCTGCCGTATTCCCAAGCGCGCAGGGCGGCCCACTGATGCACGTTATCGCGGCGAAAGCGGTGGCGCTGAAAGAATCGATGGAGCCAGAGTTTAAAGTTTACCAGCAGCAGGTTGCTAAAAACGCCAAAGCGATGGTGGACGTCTTCCTGAACCGCGGTTACAAAGTGGTTTCCGGTGGTACTGAGAACCACCTGTTCCTGCTGGACCTGGTTGATAAAAACCTGACCGGTAAAGAAGCTGACGCTGCCCTTGGCCGTGCCAACATCACCGTGAACAAAAACAGCGTGCCAAACGATCCGAAGAGCCCGTTCGTGACCTCCGGTATCCGTATCGGTTCTCCGGCTGTTACTCGCCGCGGCTTTAAAGAAGCGGAAGTGAAAGAGCTGGCAGGCTGGATGTGTGATGTTCTGGACAATATCAATGACGAAGCGGTTATCGAGCGCGTTAAAGGTAAAGTTCTGGAAATCTGCGCACGCTTCCCGGTATACGCATAATCTTTTTGTTTTGCAGAAATAAAAAAGGCCGCGATTGCGGCCTTTTTTATGGGTTAACGCCGGTCAAGGGAGAGGGCTCCCGGTCCCACTATCGCCAGTAAAATAAACGCTCCGGCAATACTGATATTCTTGTAGAAGTTAATCATATTCGGCATGACGGCATCACCGGTCATATCCCAGTAGTGGTGGCCGATAATCGCGGTACCCAGCGTGTAAAATACAAAGAGTACGGCAACAGGGCGGGTGAAAAAGCCCAGCACGATCAGGATGGCGGCAGGCACCTCCATTACCACCGCAATAATGGCCGCCAGCATGGGCATGGGTGTACCCAGCGACGTCATATATTGTACGGTCCCGCTAAATCCCGTCAGTTTTGGATAGCCGAAGATAATAAACAGTACGACAAGCGCGATACGACCTATTAACAGCAACAGGTGACGTGCCTGGCCGAAATCTAAATAGCGAAGTGAGTTCATGGCAGAAATACCTCTGCAAGTGGAGTAATTTAAACGTAATACACATTTTCATTCCCTGCCATAAGTCAGATGACTGCACAATATGTTAAATTTTCGTTAATTTATAGCAGGCTATCGACTTGCTTAATTTTTGTATTCTCGCCAGACTATGGCCTCCATTTCGGGAGGGATTCATGGTCTTGCATTCCACGCGCTGGCTGGCGCTCAGTTATTTCACCTATTTCTTTAGCTACGGTATTTTTCTGCCTTTCTGGAGCGTCTGGCTCAAGGGGATCGGCCTGACGCCCGAGACCATAGGTATCCTGCTTGGCGCTGGTCTGGTGGCACGTTTCCTGGGAAGCCTGCTGATCGCACCGCGCGTCAGCGATCCCTCCTTGCTGATTAAGGCGGTACGCATTCTGGCGCTGTTGACGCTGGTCTTTGTCGCCTGTTTCTGGGTGAGCCACCAGTTTGCATGGCTGATGGTGGTGATGGTCGGTTTTAACCTCTTTTTCTCGCCGCTGGTTCCGCTGACGGATGCCCTGGCAAACACCTGGCAAAAACAGATAACGATGGATTATGGCCGCGTGCGGCTGTGGGGCTCAATTGCCTTTGTCATCGGCTCTGCACTGGTGGGTAAACTGGTTAGCCTTTACGATTACCGTGCGATCCTTGCGCTGCTGAGTATCGGTATTGCCTCCATGCTGCTGGGGATGCTGTTGCGTCCATCGGTAATGCCGCAAGGTGAGAGCCGTCATCAGGAAAGCGCCGGCTGGCCGGCCTGGCGAAGCCTGGTGGCACAAAGCTGGCGTTTCCTGGCCTGCGTCTGTCTGCTGCAGGGCGCGCACGCGGCGTACTATGGTTTCAGCGCCATCTACTGGCAGGGGGCAGGATACTCCGCATCTGCAGTGGGTTACCTGTGGTCGCTCGGTGTGGTCGCTGAGGTGATTATCTTCGCGCTGAGCAAAAAGCTGTTCCGGCGCTTCGGCGCGCGCGATCTGCTCCTGCTTTCTGCCGTCTGTGGTGTTATACGGTGGGGCATTATGGGCTGGACGACCGAGCTGCCGTGGCTGATCGTGGCGCAAATTCTGCACTGCGGCACCTTCACGGTATGTCACCTGGCGGCCATGCGTTATATCGCCGCGCGTGAAGGCGGAGATGTCATTCGGTTGCAGTCGGTTTATTCGGCGGTGGCGATGGGCGGCAGTATTGCGGTGATGACGGTCTTTGCGGGCTTCCTTTACCAGCATCTGGGACAGGGGGTCTTCTGGGTCATGGCGCTTGTCGCCCTACCGGCGATGTTCGTTCGCCCTAAAGTCGCCGCGCGCGCGTAGCTACGATTCCAGCATGGCGCGAATATGTTCTTGCTGCTGCGTGTTCAGCGTCTCAACGGCGTGGATCAGCGGTGGTGAGAACAGGGGCAGGGCGGTCGGATAAGGGGTGATGACCAGCGCCGCTTCGCGCGGTGCCCCCTCTTTCTGATAGGCCTGCAGCGTCTGATATCGAATGTTGAGCGGCAGCAACGTCAATTCGCGCAGTTGCTGCTCTATCACGTCCTCACAGGATTTATCCTCTCCCGTCAATAACACCACCTGCTTCTCATGCAGTTCGGTCTCCTGCATCAGCCAGGCGCCGAAAATGACCGCCACCAGGCTCATCTCTTCATCAGAAAAACGCAGCCCGAATTCCGCTTCCAGCTCAAACAACGCCTCTTTGGTGGTGCGTAACAGGCGGGGGTAGAGACGATGGATCTCTTCCGGCAGGCTATTGTCGATGCCTATCTCAAACAGCGAACGGTCCAGCGCCTGGGCCAGATGAATATAAAGCTGATCGGTCAGCCCCTGTTCATCGCTGAAGTTCATCCCGGTTTGCGCCCGAAAACGGGCGACCATGCGCACAATCGCCCGACGCAGGCGCTGATCCTGCTGATGCTTATCAAGCACAGGGTCAGGGGTGCGCAGCATCATAAACAGCAGTGCAAGAAACAGTTGTTCATCGCTGTGGGTCCCTTGTGGCACACGGCGTTTCCAGTGACGAACAATCTCCTGAGCGGTGAAATATTCCCCTCTTGATTGCGTCCAGTTACGCTGCACCGATGAAAACTGCGGGGTATTCCCCAGATGATGCTGCATCAGGCAATACTGCAGATAGAGTTGCAAAAACTGTACGTCCCGGCAATCAAACGGGCGCTGAAGCTTGCGCGAGCAGAAGCTGATCAACGCCCGCAGGTTGGTATCGTCATAGAGAGGACGGGCAATGCCCTGCTGTTTAAGCGCGGTTTTCAGCGCGGGGGTAAACTGATGCGAAACGAATTGCGGACACAGCCGCATAGCCCTGCGCAGCCAGTGCAACAGGCATAAACGTTGATTCAGGGCTGAGCCTTCAATCCGGTAGCTGCCGTCATGGTACGTGACGATGTCGAGCCGGTGATAGCGCTGGATTTCATCGCGCGTCTCGGCTATATCTTGCCGTGCCATAGCGTCGTCCACGCCATTGGCAGCGATAATGCTCTGTGCGGTAACGGCAGCATCGGGCAGGTAAAGCATTAAAAGCACCTGGCAGCGGCGCTGCGAACTGGAAAGCACAGATGGAATTTCAAGCGTCGTCATCATCTGTCGGGTATCCAGTGGGAATGTTTGATAAGAATAGCTAAAGGATGGGCGCTGAAAAGCGCGCCGGCAGGCCTTTCACTCAGGATTGCTGGCGAACATCACAGAATTTATGACGTGAGGAATTGATGCAAACAGTTAAACAAAGCGCAATGGCGTTATTTTTGACGGTGATCCCCTTTGCTGTCGTCGCGCATCCTCACAGTTTTATCAGCCTGAAAACCGAGCTGGTAACGGACGGAACGCAGCTCAGTGGCCTGAAAATGCGCTGGACGATGGATGAAATCACCTCGGCTGACCTGCTGTACGATGCCGGGAATGCAAAACCCGGGGATGAAATCTGGAAAAAGCTGGCGGCGGAAGTGATGGCCAACGTGCTTGGTCAGCACTATTTCACCGAGTTCTGGCACAACGGACAAAAAGTGAAATTTATGAATCGGCCGACGGAATATGGCATGACCCGCGACGGACATCAGGCGGTACTGACGTTTGTCCTGCCGCTGGCGCATCCGCAACCGCTGGCTGGGCAGACCTATACGTTTTCCACCTTTGATCCCACTTACTATGTCGATATGCATTACGCAGAGGAGAGTGATGTGACGCTACCGGCAGCCCTGCAAAAAACCTGCAAGATGGCAATGCACACGCCAAAACCGAGCGAAGAGACGCTCAATTTTGCGGTCTCTCTCGATAAAGAAGATGCACCACCCGAAGACATGGAGCTGGGTAAACAGTTCGCACAGCAGGTGACGTTGCAATGTCAGTGATCGCGTCTCCGGCACGAAAATCACGCCGCTGGCTTCATCTCTGGCCGCTGGCGCTCTTTTTGCTGCTGGCCGTGTGCGGCGCGTTGTGGCTATGGCACGCCTGGCCGCAGGTGATGATGAAAAGCATTGTCTGGCAGCGCGAGGTCAACCAGCAGATGAGTGGTTTACTGAAGGCGGTGGCGGAGAACCCGACGAAGGCAGGCGGTTCTCTTCTGGCCTTCAGCTTTCTCTACGGTGTCCTGCATGCGCTGGGGCCGGGACACGGCAAAATCGTGATCGCGACCTGGCTTGCGACCCATCCGTCCAGGCTCAAATCAAGCATCGGGTTGACCCTCGCATCTTCGCTGCTTCAGGGCGGCGTGGCGATTGCGCTGGTGGTGGTCGTCCTGTCGTTATTACGCCTTCCTGCTCGTCAGCTGCATATCAGCAGTTTCTGGCTGGAGAAGGGCAGTTACGCGCTGGTCGGTGTGCTGGGCCTGCTCCTGTGCTGGCGGGCACTGAAAAAACTGCGGGCTTTGCTGCACAAACCCCAGTTCAGGGCTTTTACGCCGCACCATGGACACACTGCGAACTGCGGCTGTGGACATCAGCATCTGCCGACGCAGGCGCAGCTGCAGAACGGTGATGACTGGCGAGCGCGGCTGATGGTTGTGCTCTCAATGGGCATGCGTCCGTGTTCAGGGGCAATCATGGTGCTGCTTTTCAGTAAGGTGATGGGTGTATTTGGCTGGGGAATGCTCTCGGCATTGGCCATGGCGGCCGGGACGTCACTCACGATTTCGTCACTGGCACTGCTGGTGCACAGTTTCCGTCAACTGGCGGTCAAACTCAGCGGCAATAAAACGCCGGTGCTGTGGCGGCAGGTCGGATGGACAACGCTCGCGCTGGCGGGCGGGATGATTCTGCTGGTGGCTGCGGTAACGATGTGGATGAGCGCGGTGCCGGTGGGAAGGGGATTAAGGCCGTTTTAGTCAGGTACAGCATGGTGCCCTTTCCCGGCGGGAGAGGGCACCGCAGGCTGGATTAACGCTTCAGCGCGTCGCTCAGCTCATCACGCATGTTTGCCAGCATGGCTTTAACAACACGTGGGTTACCTGCAACGATGTTGCCGGTCGTCAGATGGTTGTGTCCGCCGGTGAAATCGCAAACAATGGCGCCTGATTCACGCGCGATCAGCTCGCCCGCTGCAAAATCCCACGGCTTCAGTGACAGCTCAAAGTAACCGTCAACGCGACCGGTAGCCACATAGGCCAGGTCCAGCGCGGCAGAACCGGTGCGACGGAAGTCCGCGCATTCGGTGAACAGTTTGCCCAGAATATTCATGTAAGTGGTTGCGTGCTGCTTCGCCTTGAACGGGAAGCCGGTCGCCAGAATGGTACCGTCGAGGTCGCGTGCATTGCTGCAGCGCAGACGGTAGCCGTTCAGCTGCGCGCCCTGACCGCGGGTTGCTGTGAACAGTTCGTTACGCATTGGATCGTAAACCACGGCGACTTCAGTACGGCCTTTAATGCGTACTGCGATAGACACGGAGAAGTGTGGCAGACGTTTGACGAAGTTGGTGGTGCCATCCAGTGGATCGATAACCCATTGAACATCCTGATCGGTACCTTCAAGTTCACCGCTTTCTTCGGTGATGATGGTGTGCTGCGGGTAAGATTTGCGGATGGTATCGATAATAATCGCTTCAGCGGCTTTATCGACGTTGGTTACGAAATCATTGCTGCCTTTCTGGCTGGTTTCAACAGAATCTGGCGTTTCGTAGTGTTTGGCAATTACATTACCCGCCTTGCGCGCTGCGCGCACGGCGATGGTCAGCATCGGATGCATCGGTCTCTCTCACTGGATGTTAAAGAACGGGAAAATCGGCGCAGAGTATAGCAGCGAGATCGGAATATGTCTCTCGTTTATGATAATATGGCCGAATATTCTTCAGACACAGAATCCAGACATTAAAACTATGCTGCAAAACATTCGAATCGTGCTGGTCGAAACATCGCACACTGGCAATATGGGCTCCGTAGCCCGCGCTATGAAAACCATGGGCTTAACGAACCTGTGGCTGGTTAACCCACTGGTGAAACCCGACTCACAGGCTATCGCTCTGGCTGCGGGCGCCAGCGATGTCATTGGTAACGCGCAGATCGTGGATACTCTGGACGAAGCCCTGGCAGGGTGCAGTCTGGTGGTCGGGACCAGCGCCCGCTCCCGTACACTGCCGTGGCCGATGCTGGATCCGCGTGAATGCGGTCTGAAAAGCGTCTCTGAAGCCGAACAGGCTCCTGTAGCGCTGGTATTTGGCCGTGAACGCGTGGGCCTGACCAACGATGAACTGCAGAAGTGCCATTACCACGTGGCCATTGCCGCTAACCCGGAATATAGCTCCCTGAACCTGGCAATGGCCGTTCAGGTGATTGCCTATGAAGTGCGTATGGCGTGGCTGGCGACGCAGGAAAAAGCAACGGCAGAGCCGCAGGAAGAGGCCGTCTACCCGCTGGTGGACGATCTGGAGCGCTTCTATGGTCACCTGGAGCAGACCCTGCTCTCTACCGGTTTCATCCGTGAAGGTCATCCGGGGCAGGTAATGAACAAGCTGCGCCGCCTGTTTACCCGTGCGCGTCCGGAAAGCCAGGAACTGAACATTCTGCGCGGGATTCTGGCGTCGATTGAGCAAAAGAATAAAGAGTAGTGCCCATCCTGGTGATACGGCACGGAAGGTTAAATACCTGACTAAAACAGTCAAGTAAATAGTTGACCATTTTAGTCAGGAATGTCAGACTTGGCCCTGCTATGCAATACCCCCATTTTACTATAAAAAACCCCGGGCAGGGGCGAGTTTGAGGTTAAGTAAGACATGAGACTGACATCTAAAGGGCGTTATGCCGTGACCGCGATGCTGGACGTTGCGCTCAACTCCGAAGCGGGCCCGGTTCCGTTGGCTGATATTTCTGAACGACAAGGGATCTCCCTCTCCTATCTGGAGCAGCTGTTCTCCAGACTGCGTAAAAATGGACTGGTTTCCAGCGTTCGTGGCCCAGGCGGCGGTTATCTGCTGGGTAAAGACGCGGGCAGTATTGCAGTTGGCGAAGTGATCAGTGCCGTTGACGAATCCGTTGATGCGACCCGTTGCCAGGGTAAAGGCGGCTGCCAGGGCGGCGATAAGTGCCTGACCCACGCGCTGTGGCGCGACCTGAGCGATCGTCTGACCGGCTTCCTGAACAACATCACCTTAGGTGAACTGGTAAATAACCAGGAAGTTCTGGATGTCTCTGGCCGTCAGCACAGCCAGGACTCCCAACGCAGCACCCGCGGGCAGGACGCGATCGACGTCAAATTACGCGCGTAATAAAAAGATAAGTATTTCAGAATCAGGCCGGAGCGTTCGCTCGCTCCGTGTACTCGGTCGTACATCCAGCCGGTTGCCTGATTCCTTGCATTGAAGCGATGTACGGAGTTTATAGAGCAATGAAATTACCGATTTATCTCGACTACTCCGCAACCACGCCGGTGGACCCGCGTGTTGCCGAGAAAATGATGCAGTGTCTGACCCTGGACGGAAACTTTGGTAACCCAGCTTCCCGTTCACACCGTTTTGGCTGGCATGCTGAAGAGGCGGTAGATATCGCCCGTAATCAGATTGCTGACCTGGTGGGTGCCGACCCGCGTGAGATTGTATTCACCTCCGGTGCGACCGAATCCGATAACCTGGCGATCAAAGGTGCGGCCAACTTTTATCAGAAAAAAGGCAAGCACATCATCACCAGCAAAACCGAACACAAAGCCGTGCTGGACACCTGCCGTCAGCTCGAGCGTGAAGGTTTCGACGTGACTTACCTGGCACCACAGAGCAACGGTATCATCGACCTGAAAGAGCTCGAAGCGGCCATGCGTGATGACACCATTCTGGTCTCCATCATGCACGTAAACAACGAAATTGGCGTTGTGCAAGATATCGCGACCATCGGCGAAATGTGCCGTGCGCGCGGCATCATCTACCACGTAGACGCCACCCAGAGCGTGGGCAAACTGCCTATCGATCTGAGCCAGCTGAAAGTGGACCTGATGTCCTTCTCCGGCCACAAAATCTATGGCCCGAAAGGTATTGGTGCACTGTACGTTCGTCGTAAACCGCGTATCCGCATCGAAGCACAGATGCACGGTGGCGGTCACGAGCGCGGTATGCGTTCCGGTACGCTGCCTGTTCACCAGATCGTGGGTATGGGCGAAGCTTACCGTATTGCGAAAGAAGAGATGGAAACCGAGATGGCGCGCCTGCGCACGCTGCGTAACCGTCTGTGGGATGGCGTGAAAGATATGGAAGAAGTGTATCTGAACGGCGATCTCGAACAGGGCGCACCAAACATTCTCAACGTCAGCTTCAACTATGTTGAAGGTGAATCGCTGATTATGGCGCTGAAAGACCTGGCGGTTTCTTCCGGTTCTGCCTGTACGTCTGCAAGCCTGGAGCCATCCTATGTGCTGCGCGCACTGGGCATGACTGACGAGCTGGCACACAGCTCTATCCGTTTCTCTTTAGGTCGTTTCACTACCGAAGAAGAGATTGACTACACCATCAAGCTGGTTCGCAACTCCATCGGTCGTCTGCGTGACCTTTCTCCACTGTGGGAAATGTTCAAGCAGGGCGTGGATCTGAACAGCATTGAATGGTCACATCACTAATCGGTACATAAGGAGAATTCAACATGGCATACAGCGAAAAAGTTATTGATCATTACGAGAACCCGCGCAACGTTGGCTCTTTTGACAACAGCGACGAAAGCGTAGGTAGCGGTATGGTCGGTGCGCCAGCGTGTGGCGACGTGATGAAGCTGCAGATTAAAGTCAACAATGAAGGTATCATTGAAGATGCGCGCTTCAAGACCTACGGCTGCGGTTCTGCTATCGCCTCCAGCTCCCTGGTCACCGAATGGGTGAAGGGCAAGTCTCTGGACGAAGCACAGGCAATCAAGAACACGGATATTGCTGAAGAACTCGAACTGCCACCCGTGAAAATTCACTGTTCTATCCTGGCAGAAGACGCGATCAAAGCCGCCATTGCGGATTACAAAAGCAAACGTGAAGCAAAATAATTGAGGTTTGAGTATGTCGATTACCCTTAGCGACAGCGCTGCCGCGCGAGTAAGCTCTTTTCTGGCGAACCGTGGTAAAGGCTTTGGCCTGCGACTGGGCGTACGTACCTCCGGCTGTTCTGGTATGGCTTACGTACTGGAGTTTGTTGACGAACCGGCGTCTGATGACACCGTATTTGAAGACAAGGGCGTGAAGGTGGTGGTCGATGGCAAAAGCCTGCAATTCCTCAATGGCACTCAGCTGGACTTTGTAAAAGAAGGCCTGAACGAAGGGTTCAAATTCACGAACCCGAACGTCAAAGACGAGTGTGGTTGCGGCGAAAGCTTCCACGTTTAACCGCGCGTCATCCGAAACCCCACCGCAGGACTCCTGTGCGTGGGGTTTGTTCTAACAGGCTACCCCTGAGATTGTTATGGATTACTTCACTCTCTTCGGACTACCCGCTCAATACCCGATTGATCTCCAGGCGCTGACGATCCGCTTCCAGGATCTGCAGCGTCAGTATCATCCGGATAAATTCGCCAGTGGTACTCAGTCAGAGCAATTGGCTGCGGTATCGCAATCTGCGACCATCAATCAGGCCTGGCAGACGCTGCGCCATCCACTGTCTCGCGCTGAGTATCTGCTCTCGCTTCATGGCTTTGATCTGGCGAGTGAACAGCACACCGTGCGTGATACGGCGTTTTTGATGGAACAGCTGGAACTGCGTGAAGAGCTGGATGAGATTGAACAGGCCAAAGATGAAGCGCGTCTGGAAAGCTTCATCAAGCGCGTAAAAGGCATGTTCGATACCCGCCATCAACTGATGGTGGAGCAACTGAACAACGAGACCTGGGATGTGGCGGCAGACACTGTGCGCAAACTCCGTTTTCTCGATAAACTGCGAAGCAGTGCTGAACAACTCGAAGAAAAGCTGCTCGATTTTTAATTTCGGAAGCAATTATGGCCTTATTACAAATTAGTGAGCCTGGCTTAAGTGCCGCACCGCACCAGCGTCGTCTGGCAGTAGGTATTGATCTGGGCACCACCAATTCTCTCGTGGCGACCGTGCGAAGCGGCCAGGCGGAAACGCTGGCTGACGAGCAGGGCCGTCATCTGCTGCCTTCCGTGGTCCACTACCAACAGCAGGGCCACGCGGTTGGCTACGACGCACGCGCGAACGCCGCGCGCGATCCGGCGAACACCATCAGTTCCGTAAAACGCATGATGGGCCGCTCCCTCGCCGATATTCAGACCCGTTATCCGCATTTGCCGTATCAGCTGCAGGCCAGTGAAAACGGCCTGCCAATGATTGCCACGGCAGCGGGGCTGCTGAACCCGATCCGCGTTTCTGCTGATATCCTCAAAGCGCTGGCGGCGCGTGCTACGGCAACGCTCGGCGGCGATCTCGATGGCGTGGTCATTACCGTTCCGGCCTACTTTGATGATGCACAGCGTCAGGGCACCAAAGACGCGGCGCGTCTGGCGGGACTGCACGTTCTGCGCCTGCTGAACGAACCGACGGCGGCCGCCATTGCCTACGGCCTGGACTCCGGTCAGGAAGGGGTGATTGCGGTTTACGATCTGGGTGGCGGGACCTTTGATATTTCTATCCTGCGCTTAAGCCGTGGGGTGTTTGAAGTGCTGGCTACCGGCGGTGATTCTGCGCTGGGTGGCGATGACTTCGACCATCTGCTCGCCGATTTCATTCGCGAGCAGGCGGGTATTCCCGATCGCAGCGATGCACGCGTGCAGCGTGAACTGCTGGACGTGGCCATCGACGCGAAAATCGCGCTGAGCGATGCGCAGTCTGTCACCGTCAACGTGGCGGGCTGGCAGGGGGAAATCACCCGGGAACAGTTTAACGACCTGATCGCGCCTTTGGTGAAACGCACTCTGCTGGCCTGCCGTCGCGCACTGAAAGATGCGGGCGTTGAGGCTGACGAGGTGCTGGAAGTGGTCATGGTTGGCGGCTCCACGCGAGTACCGCTGGTGCGTGAACGTGTGGGTGAATTCTTTGGCCGCACGCCGCTGACGTCCATCGACCCGGATAAAGTGGTTGCCGTGGGCGCGGCTATCCAGGCGGACATTCTGGTCGGCAACAAGCCGGACAGCGAGATGTTGCTGCTGGATGTTATTCCACTCTCCCTGGGTTTAGAAACCATGGGGGGACTGGTGGAGAAAGTCATTCCGCGTAACACCACCATTCCGGTGGCGCGCGCGCAGGAATTCACCACCTTCAAAGACGGCCAGACCGCGATGTCCATCCATGTGATGCAGGGCGAGCGCGAGCTGGTGCAGGACTGTCGTTCACTGGCGCGCTTTGCGCTGCGCGGTATTCCTGCGCTGCCTGCGGGCGGTGCGCATATTCGCGTTACCTTCCAGGTGGATGCGGACGGCCTGCTGAGCGTCACGGCGATGGAGAAATCCACCGGCGTTGAGTCGTCTATCCAGGTGAAGCCGTCCTACGGCCTGACCGATGGTGAGATCGCCTCCATGATTCAGGATTCAATGAGCTACGCCGAACAGGATGTGAAGGCGCGTATGCTGGCAGAACAGAAAGTTGAAGCCGCACGCGTGCTGGAAAGTCTGAACGGTGCGCTCGCTGCCGACGCCGCGCTGTTAAGCGCCGCTGAGCGTCAGGTGATTGACGAGGCTGCCGCGCGCTTAAGCGCAGTGGCCGAAGGCAATGATGCTGATGCAATAGAAGAAGCCATTAAAAACGTTGATAAACAAACCCAGGACTTTGCTGCTCGCCGCATGGACAAATCTGTCCGCGTCGCGCTGAAAGGCCAGTCCGTGGACGAGGTTTAATATGCCAAAGATTGTTATTTTGCCTCATGCGGACCTCTGTCCGGATGGTGCTGTTCTGGAAGCGAAGACCGGTGAGACCATTCTCGATGTTGCCCTGCGTAACGGTATCGAAGTGGAACACGCCTGTGAAAAATCCTGTGCCTGCACAACCTGCCACTGCATCGTGCGTGAAGGTTTTGACTCTCTGGCCGAGAGCACCGAAGATGAAGACGACATGCTGGATAAAGCATGGGGTCTGGAGCCAGACAGCCGTTTGAGCTGCCAGGCTCTGGTGACCGATGAAGATCTGGTCGTGGAATTCCCACGCTACACCATCAACCACGCACGCGAGCACTGATATGGGACTGAAGTGGACTGACAGCCGTGAAATCGGCGAAGCGCTCTACGACGCTAACCCGGATCTCGATCCTAAAACCGTACGCTTCACCGATATGCATCAGTGGATCTGCGATTTAGACGATTTTGACGACGATCCAAACGCATCCAATGAAAAAATTCTGGAGGCGATTCTGTTAGTCTGGTTAGATGAAGCAGAATAAATCACCTTACGGGCTGCCTTCAGGCGGCCCGTTTGCTAATAAGGATAAATAAAATGACCGAAGCGATGAAGATTACGATCTCGAATCAGCCTGCTGACGCGCGCTGGGGCGAGAAAGCCACCTACAGTATCAACAACGACGGTATTACCCTGCACCTGACTGGCAACGATGATTTGGGTCTGATCCAGCGCGCGGCGCGCAAAATTGATGGTCTGGGCATTAAACATGTCACCCTGGACGGCGAAGGCTGGGATATCGACCGCAGCTGGGCATTCTGGGCGGGTTACAAAGGACCGAAAGGCAGCCGTAAAATCGAGTGGGCGACGCTCGACGAAGCGGGTCAGAAAGAGCTGGAAAGCCGTCTGACCATTATCGACTGGGTGCGCGATACCATTAACGCCCCGGCAGAAGAGCTGGGTCCTGAACAACTTGCGCAGCGCGCCGTTGACCTGCTGTGCGGCGTGGCGGGCGACAAAATGTCTTACCGCATCACCAAAGGTGAAGACCTGCGCGAGCAGAACTATATGGGGATCCACACCGTGGGTCGCGGTTCCGAGCGTCCTCCGGTATTGCTGGCGCTGGATTACAACCCAACCGGTGATAAAGCAGCACCGGTATTTGCCTGCCTGGTCGGGAAAGGCATCACGTTCGATACCGGCGGTTACAGCCTGAAGCAGAGCGCGTTCATGGACTCCATGAAGTCCGATATGGGCGGTGCGGCAACCATCACCGGCGCGCTGGCGTTTGCCATTACGCGCGGTCTGAACAAGCGCGTGAAGCTTTACCTGTGCTGTGCGGACAACATGGTGAGCGGTAATGCCTTTAAGCTCGGCGACATCATTCGCTACCGTAACGGTAAAAACGTGGAAGTGATGAACACCGATGCGGAAGGTCGTCTGGTGCTGGCCGATGGTCTCATCGACGCGTCTGCGCAGAAGCCAGAGCTGATTATCGACATGGCGACCCTGACCGGTGCGGCGAAAACCGCGCTGGGCAACGACTACCATGCGCTGTTCAGCTTTGACGACAAACTGGCAGCTCGCCTGCTGGCAAGCGCGGCCGCGGAGAACGAACCGTTCTGGCGTCTGCCGCTGGCCGAATTCCACCGCAGCCAGCTGCCGTCTAACTTCGCCGAACTGAACAACACCGCGAGCGCAGCCTATCCGGCGGGTGCGAGCACGGCGGCCGGCTTCCTGTCTCACTTCGTTGAGAACTATCACGAGGGCTGGCTGCACATCGACTGCTCCGCAACCTACCGTAAAGCGGCCGTTGAGCAGTGGTCTGCAGGGGCAACGGGACTGGGCGTGCGTACTATCGCGAACCTGTTGACTGCCGAGTAATTGTCTTTGTCCGGCGGCGCTGTGCTTGTCCGGGCCTACGGTTTTGTAGGCCTGTTAGCCTTGCGCCAGCCGACATTATGTTGAAGTAGCCAAACTATGTCTGAAACGAAAAACGAATTAGAAACTCTGCTGGAACAGGCGGCGACCGAGCCCGCCCACCGTCCGGCATTTTTCCGCACGTTGCTGGAGTCCACCGTCTGGGTTCCGGGTACCGCAGCGGAAGGCGAACAGGTTGTTGAAGACAGCGCGCTGGACCTGCTCCACTGGGAGAAAGACGACGGCACGTCGGTGATCCCGTTCTTCACCTCGCTGGAAGCGCTGCAGCAGGCTGTTGAAGACGAGCAGGCGTTCGTGGTGATGCCGGTGCGCACTCTCTTCGAAATGACGCTGGGCCAGACCTTGTTCCTCAACGCCAAACTGCCAACCGGGAAAGAGTTCACCCCGCGTGAAATCAACCATCTGATTGGCGAGGAGGGCAACCCGCTCAGTACGCAGGAAGTGCTGGAAGGGGGCGAAACGCTGCTGTTGTCTGAAGTAGCCGAACCCCCTGCGCAGATGATTGATTCGCTGACCACGCTGTTCAAAACCCTCAAACCCGTGAGGCGCGCGTTCCTCTGCTCTGTTAAAGAGAGCACGGATGAACAGCCGGTACTGCTGATTGGCATTGAAGCAGACGGCGATATCGAGGAGATTATTCAGGCTGCGGGCAGTGTTGCCACCGATACGCTGCTGGGTGATGAGCCGATCGATATCTGTCAGGTGAAGAAGGATGAGAAGGGCATCAGCCACTTTATTACCGAGCACATCACGCCGTTTTACGAGCGTCGCTGGGGCGGATTCCTGCGCGATCTCAAAACCACCCGCATTATCTGATTACGCGGGGTGATTTTTCACCCCGTCGCTTCCAGCAGCAGTAAATCCATCAGCAGGACCAGATTCGACTCAAACGACGTCACGCCAGCGGCTTCTGCGGCGTAATGTACCGCCTCGTCATATAAGGCAAAGTGTAAATCTGCCATTCCCGCCAGCGTATTGGCCGAAGCGCGCGTAAAAGCCACGACCGTCATACCCACGTTTTTAGCAATCCGCGCTTTATCCAGCACCTGTTCGGTTTCACCGCTGCGTGAGACGGCGATAAACACCTGATACCGCGCAGCGTTGCTGAGGAAAATGTTCCGGCTATCCCCCGGCCCGGAAATAAACGCCGTTTTGCCCAGCACCTGCAATTTCTTGGTAAGGTACTCGGCGAAGAGATAAGAGAAGCCGGCGCCATAAAGAAAGAAGCTCTCTTTCTGGCGCAGTAACGTCGAAAATTGCGCGCGCTTCTCCTGCGTTACCCACTGAAAGGTTTGCTGATAGTTCGCGATAAATTGACTGAAAAGCGCCGGCAGTTCGGGGCGCTGTTGTGCCTGCGCGGCGATATACGGTGTCTCGGTTAACAGCTGTTTGCAGTGCCAGATAAATTCGCTGAAACCGCTGAAGCCTAATTTCTGACACAGGCGCATAATGGTGGCGGTTGAGACGAACGTCGCCTGCGCCAGTTCGCGCACCGTAATATTGCCCACCAGCAGAGGATGCTCTGTGAGGTGGGCCAGCACGCGATATTCCGCGCGGGTCAGTGACGCCCCGCGCGTTAACAGCGTGGCCAGACGGTTATCCATTATTTGGCAGGTTCAACGGGCAAATCGTCTCGTGCACCCCATTCACTCCAGGCGCCATCATAGAGCGTCACGTCGTTTACACCGAGTGTGGCGAGCGCCAGAATCACCACGCAGGCCGTGACGCCGGACCCGCAACTGGCAATAACGGGACGATGCAAATCCACGCCCTGACGATCAAAAATGGCGCGCAGCTCATCGGTCGTTTTTAATTCACCTTCAAACACCAGATCGCCCCACGGCACATTCAACGCGCCGGGAATATGGCCGCACTTCAGCCCCGGACGCGGTTCATCCGCCTGGGCGTTAAAGCGCGCTGCAGGGCGGGCATCGACAATTTGCGCCGTTTTTTCATGACTGACCACCAGCACGTCGGTCAGACGTTTTACCTGATGCGCATCAAACGTCGCGTCGAACTCGCCTTCCGGCAGCGTCACGTCGCCCTGCTGCAATGGCAGTTCATCACGCTTCCAGCCTGCGAGGCCGCCTGCCAGAATTGAGACTCTCTCCACGCCAAAGTTTTTCAGCATCCACCAGGCGCGCGGTGCGGAGAAGAGGTTACCTTCATCGTAAACCACGAGGTGTTTGTCACGATTAACGCCAAGTTCGCGCATCGCCACGGAGAACGCTTCCGGGCGCGGCAGCATGTGCGGGAGAGGGGAGTTATGGTCGGACAGGGCTTCAATATCAAAAAATACCGCGCCCGGCAAATGCCCTGCGCGGTATTCTGCGACCATATCGCGAAGGTGTTCCTGCCCGGCAGGTGCCATACGCGCGTCAATAATCTGTACTTCCGGATCGTCACCGTGCTCAATCAGCCAGTCGGCGGCGACAAAATATGAGGTGGACATGGGTTGCCTCCATTCTTTTCCGTAAAAAAGGATTGTCGGTGTTTTTTCTGACACCGACAAGCAAACCACGTTCAACTCGCGAGCACGACCCTATTTTTTCACCGCTTCACCGTTCTGCCAGGCTTTTTGCAGCGCAGGCCAGTAGTCACGGTTGGCGTCAATCATGTCATCGAGAATCGCTTTTGCGTGCTCCATGGTGGGCACGGTGCGGTTCAGGGTGAACGCCTGCAGTGCTTTTTCGTAGCTGCCTTCAATGGTCGCTTCCACCAGCAACTGTTCAGAGGCGAGCTGCTGCTGTAGCAGCGTCTGATGGAACAGCGGGACCCGACCCACGCGGATAGGCTCTGGCCCTTCAGAGGTGATGTAGGCCGGGACTTCCACCACCGCGTCGTACGGCAGATTGGTTATCGCCCCGCGGTTTTCCACCATTACCAGATGGCGCTGACGCAGGTTAAATGCCAGCGAGCAGGCGACATCGACAATAAACTCGCCGTGGACGCCCACGTGGAAGGCATCCGGTAAAATCCCGGTACGCTTATACTCTTCTGCGGCGGCAAACAGCTTTTTCTCACGCCCGTTCATCACTTCGTTCGCGCGGGTATAGTCCGGGTTCTGATGCTCCACAATCTGGTTTGGCATCAGGTAGTACTGCAGATAGGGGTTTGGCAGATATTCCGGGAAGTTATCCATGATGGGCTTGATGTTGCGCCAGGTTTTCACCCACGACGGATCCGAGTGCTGCGGATCGGTTTTGGCCGCATCTTCCGTCAGCAGGCCGAACCTCGCGATATGCCGACGCAGTTCCGGCAGCTTGTCCTCGCCGTCCACCCGCACGCGGGTAAACCAGCCGAAGTGGTTCAGACCAAAGTAGTCCACCTCCAGCTTGTGGCGGTCCACACCCAAAATGGCCCCCATGTTACGCATCGCCGCCACTGGCATATCGCAGATATTAAGCACGCGGGCGTCCGGTCGCAGGCGGCGCACCCCTTCCGCAACGATCGCTGCCGGGTTGGAATAGTTCACGATCCAGGCTTTTTCATGCGCGTAGCGATCCACCAGATCGATCAGCTCGACCATCGGCAGGATCGTGCGCAGGCCGTATGCCAGCCCGCCAGGACCGCAGGTTTCCTGGCCCACCACGCCGTGGCGTAGCGGGATCTTCTCATCCTGCTCACGCATTCTGTACTGGCCGACACGCATCTGGGCGAAGACAAAGTGCGCCCCGCTGAACGCGACTTCCGGGTCTGTGGTCACGGTGAAGGTAATGCTCTGGCTATGGTCGCGAATGACCTTCTCCACCACCGGTGCAATGGTGTTCTGGCGTGCTTCGTCGATATCGTAGAGGCGAATCTCGGCCAGCGGGAAGTCCTGCAGGCGTACCATCAGGCTTTTCACGATACCTGGCGTATAGGTGCTGCCGCCACCGGCAATCGACAGAATAAAAGGGGGTGTAAACATCTTTAGCTCCTCTCAGAGAAACGTCTCAACGGCTTCTCGCATTTTTTTGACATGCAGCCCGTAGACCACCTGAACGTTGTTACCTTGTTTGATAATCCCTTTCGCGCCGGTCGCTTTCAGACGCGGCTCGTCGATGATGGAGACATCCTTCACCGTGACGCGTAAGCGGGTGTAGCAGTTATCCACTACCTCAATGTTTTCCCGGCCTCCCAGCCCCACCACGATGGATTCACCCAGCCCGTCATTGTTCCCCTTCGCCTGATACTCCTGTTTGCTGTACAGGCGCGTCTCCTGATCGTCATCCTCGCGTCCTGGCGTCTTCATGTTGAAGCGCAGGATCAGGAAGCGGAACACCACAAAATAGAGCGCGAACATGATGAGCCCGACCACGATGTACATCGGCCAGTTGGACTTCTCCGTGCCGAGCGGCAGGTTATAAAGAATAAAATCGATAATTCCGTTAGCGCCGATGGCATGAACACCGAACAGGGAGAAAAGCATCATGCCGATGCCGGTCAGCACCGCATGTACCACAAACAGCAGCGGAGCGACGAACAGGAATGAAAACTCAATCGGCTCGGTAACGCCCACCAGCAAAGAGGTTAACGCTGCCGGGATCAGGATGGCTTTGGCTGCCGCTTTGCGCTCCGGCCTGGCGGTCATGTACATCGCCAGCGCCGCCGCGGGCAGGCCAAACATTTTGCTGATGCCGCGCGCGTCCCACACTACCGTGCTACTCAACTGCTTCACTTCCGGACAAGCCATTTCGGCGAAATAGATATTGCGTGCGCCCTGATAAACCGTGCCGCATACCTCTTGCGTCCCCCCAAGTTCGGTATACAGGAAGGGGGTATAGACCAGATGATGCAGGCCGGTCGGCACCAGAATGCGTTCCAGGAAGCCGTAAATGGCCACCCCAAAAGGCCCGGAACCTTTGATCGCCAGCGCCAGTGCGCTGATGCCATGCTGGGCAAATGGCCACAGTTCGCTCATCACGACGCCGAGCAGCATTGAAACAGGAAGCATGACGATGGCGACGAAACAGTGGCCGGAATAGATGGCCATCGCGCCGTTAAACTGTACGCCGGAGTACTTGTTGTACAAGTATCCGGACAGCGCCCCGGTCAGGATCCCGGCGAAAACGCCCATCTCCAGCACCTGCACGCCCAGCACCATACTTTGCCCGGCGGCTTTCATCTGGTCAGCGGGGGCCAGTTCGCCCTGGAGCTGCAGCGTAACGTTCATCGCGTTAATGAAAACAACAAAGGTCACCAGGCCAATCAGGGCCGCATAGCCTTTATCACGCGTAGCCAGGCCAATCGGTATCCCGACGGCAAACACCAGCGCCAGGTTAACCAGTACTGACACGGCCGATTTCGCGATAAGCTGACCAATATGCTGAATCAGCGGATGGCCGAGAAACGGCACATACTCTGCGAGGTTACCGTTCCCCAGGACGTTACCGAACGCGATAAACAGACCGACGATCGGTAAGATAAGTACCGGTCCGTACAACGATTTTCCGAAATTTTGTAGGGCGTTCACGGCTCGTTTCATGACTGTCTCTCTTAGTGAACCGCGCACTCGGGGTGCGTCTTGAGCTTAAAGCTAGCAGGCTAAAGGCGAGGTAATCCAGCTATCTTCTTGTTTTAAAAACAAATGACGTAAAAGGTAACATGTGACGTTTGCGACTGTGATCGGCATAGCAGTGCCTGAGTAAAGGCGTCGTCGCTCTGCGAGGTGCTTTCCAGATTCTAAAATTAGACTTTTTGTATTAATGAAACTTGCGGATAATACTTATCCGGAAGACGACCAACAGGCTCCATGGGCCAGGGACAAAGGATGACACCGTTTCGCTTAGCCGCGATTTCTCTCGCGCTGCTTACCACATTTTCGCTTGTCGGCTGTGATAACAGCGACGATAACTCTCAGGCTGCGGCTCCCGCAGCATCCACAGCAACGACACCGAAAGCACCGGAAAAGCCGGACGCTGAAAAGCTGGCAACGCTGGCGGCACAGAGTCAGGGCAAAGCGCTCACCCTGCTGGATACTTCAGAGGTGCAGCTTGATGGCGCGGCCACGCTGGTGCTGACCTTCTCTGTTCCGCTTAATCCCGATCAGGATTTCGCCAAAACAGTGCATGTGGTGGATAAAAAAAGCGGCAAGGTTGACGGGGCGTGGGAACTCGCACCTAACCTGAAAGAGCTACGCCTGCGCCATCTGGAGCCCAACCGCAATCTGGTTGTCACCGTTGAACGTGATTTGCAGGCGCTGAACAAAGCGACATTTGGTATCGATTACGAAAAAGCCCTGACTACCCGGGATGTTGAACCGACGGTCGGTTTTGCCAGCCGTGGCTCGCTGCTGCCGGGCAAGGTGGTGGAAGGTCTGCCGGTAATGGCGCTCAACGTCAACAATGTTGACGTGAATTTCTACCGCGTGAAGCCTGAATCCCTGGCCTCCTTTGTCAGCCAGTGGGAGTACCGTAACTCCCTGACCAATTGGGAGTCCGATAATCTGCTCAAAATGGCGGACCTGGTGTATACCGGCCGGTTTGACCTCAATCCGGCACGCAACACCCGTGAAAAACTGCTGTTGCCGCTGCGGGATATTAAGCCGCTCCAGCAGTCAGGCGTGTACATTGCGGTCATGAATCAGGCCGGGCACTATAACTACAGCAATGCCGCGACGCTCTTTACCTTAAGTGATATTGGGTTGTCCGCTCACCGTTATCATAACCGTCTGGATATTTTCACCCAGAGCCTGGAAGATGGCGCGGCGCAATCCGGCGTTACCGTCACCCTGTTGAATGATAAAGGGCAGACGCTTGCCGAAGCGAACAGCGATGCTGACGGCCACGCAAAACTTGAGACTGACAAAGAAGCCGCGCTGATTCTGGCCAGCAAAGACGGACAGACCACGCTGCTTGACCTCAAGCTTCCGGCCCTCGATCTGGCGGAGTTTGATATCGCAGGTAACCCAGGCTACAGCAAGCAATTCTTTATGTTTGGCCCGCGCGATCTCTATCGCCCTGGCGAAACGGTGATCCTCAATGGTTTGCTGCGCGACAGCGACGGTAAACCGCTTCCTGCCCAGCCGGTTAAACTAGACGTACTGCGCCCGGACGGACAGGTGGCGCGCACGGTTGTCGTCCAGCCTGAGAACGGCCTCTATCGCTTCAATTATTCCCTGGACGGCGGGGCGCAGACCGGTATGTGGCATATCCGCGCCAATACCGGCGATAACCAACAGCGCCTGTGGGATTTCCACGTTGAAGATTTTATGCCGGAGCGTATGGCGCTTAATCTGACGGGACAAAAAGCGCCGGTTTCCACCGAGGATAACGTCGACTTTAACATTGCGGGTTATTACCTGTATGGCGCACCTGCCAACGGAAATTCCCTGCAAGGCCAGCTTTTCCTGCGACCGCTGCGCGAAGCCGTCGCTGCACTGCCGGGCTTCCAGTTCGGTGATATCGCCGAAGAGAACCTGAGCCGCAGCCTGGATGAAGTTCAGCTAACCCTTGATGAACAGGGGCGCGGACAGGTCTCGACCGAAAGCCAGTGGAAAGAGGCGCATTCACCGCTGCAACTGATCCTGCAGGCCAGCCTTCTGGAATCGGGCGGTCGCCCGGTGACGCGCCGTGCTGAGCAGGCCATCTGGCCGGCGGCCGATCTGCCGGGTATCCGTCCTCAGTTTGCCAGTAAGGCCGTTTATGACTACCGCACTGACACCACCGTCAACCAGCCGATCGTGGATGAAAACGGCAATGCCAGCTTTGATATCGTCTATGCCGATGCCAGCGGGGCAAAAAAGGCGGTTTCCGGGTTACAGGTTCGCCTGATCCGTGAGCGCCGTGACTACTACTGGAACTGGTCAGAGAGCGATGGCTGGCAGTCACAGTTTGATCAGAAAGACCTGGTTGAGGGCGAGCAGGAGCTGACCCTCAAGGCCGATGAAACCGGTAAAGTGACCTTCCCGGTGGAGTGGGGCTCGTACCGTCTGGAGGTCAAAGCGCCGGACGACATGATCAGCAGCGTGCGCTTCTGGGCCGGCTATAGCTGGCAGGATAATAGCGACGGCACCGGTGCCGCTCGCCCTGACCGTGTGACCATGAAACTGGACAAGCCTTCCTATCAGCCGGGAGATACCATCCAGCTGCATATCGCTGCCCCGGCGGCGGGTAAAGGCTATGCGATGATCGAGTCCAGCGAAGGGCCGCTGTGGTGGAAAGAGATCGACGTACCGGCCAACGGGCTCGATCTCTCAATCCCGGTGGATAAGGCCTGGAAACGTCACGATCTCTATCTCAGCACGCTGGTGGTACGCCCTGGCGATAAATCCAAATCAGCGACGCCGAAACGTGCCGTCGGGTTACTGCATCTGCCGATGGGCGATGAGAATCGCCGCCTGAATGTCACGCTGGAAAATCCGCAGAAAATGCGGCCAAACCAGACGCTGTCCGTGAAGGTAAAGGCCAGCGTCAAAGAAGGCGCCGTTCCGCAGAAAGTGAATGTGCTGATCTCGGCAGTGGACAGCGGCGTGTTGAACATCACCGATTACGTTACCCCGGATCCGTGGGAAGCGTTCTTCGGTCAGAAGCGCTACGGCGCGGATATCTACGATATTTACGGTCAGGTCATTGAAGGGCAGGGCCGCATGGCTGCACTGCGCTTTGGTGGTGACGGCGATGAGCTTAAGCGCGGTGGTAAACCACCGGTGAACCACGTGACTATCATTGCCCAGCAGGCGCAGCCGGTCGAGCTCGATGCTAACGGTGAAGGGACCGTGACGCTGCCCATTGGAGACTTCAACGGCGAGCTGCGTCTGATGGCGCAGGCCTGGACGGAAGATGATTTCGGCAGCAGCGAAGGTAAAGTGATTGTCGCCGCCCCAATCATTACCGAACTGAACACGCCGCGCTTCCTGGCAAGTGGCGATACCTCACGCCTGACGCTGGATGTGACCAACCTGACGGACCAGCCGCAAACGCTGAACGTTGCTTTTACCGCTACCGGCAAGCTGTCGCTTGAGGGCGCACAGCCGCAGCCCGTGAAGTTACCGCCGGGCGCGCGCAGCACCCTGTTTATCCCGGTACGTGCACTGGATGGTTACGGTGACGGTGAAGTGACCGCTCAGGTGACCGGCCTGCAGCTGCCGGGCGAGACTTTCGCTGCACAACAGAAGAGCTGGAAAATCGGCGTTCGTCCGGCATTCCCGGCGCAGACCGTTAACACCGGTGCCATGCTGAATCCCGGTGAGTCGTGGAGTGCACCGGCGCAGCACCTTAATGGCTTCTCTCCTGCCACGCTACAGGGACAATTGCTGCTAAGCGGGAAACCGCCTCTGAATCTGGCGCGCTATATTCGTGAGCTGCAGGCATACCCGTATGGCTGTCTGGAGCAAACCACCAGTGGTCTGTTCCCGTCGCTCTACACCAACGCGGCGCAGTTGACCGCGCTTGGCATCAAAGGGGATACGGATGACAAGCGCCGTGCGGCCATTGATATCGGGATCTCCCGTCTGCTGCAGATGCAGCGTGATGACGGAGGTTTCGCGCTTTGGGATAAAAACGGTCCGGAGGAGTACTGGCTCACCGCCTATGTCACTGACTTCCTGGTTCGTGCAGGCGAGCAGGGCTACAGCGTGCCTGCTGAGGCGGTTAACAACGCCAACAGCCGCTTGCTGCGTTACCTGCAGGACCCGGGTATGATGTCCATCCGCTACAGCGATGATACCCAGGCCAGTAAATTTGCGGTGCAGGCCTATGCCGCGCTGGTGCTGGCTCGCCAGCAAAAGGCCCCGCTTGGTGCGTTGCGTGAAATCTGGGAACGTCACGGACAGGCCGCTTCCGGGCTGCCGCTGATGCAGCTGGGGATGGCGCTAAAATTGATGGGCGACGCACCGCGCAGCCAGCAGGCACTGGGTCTGGCCATCAAAACGCCGCGTAACGACAGCAAAAACTGGATGGCCGATTATGGCAGTGCGCTTCGTGATAATGCGCTGATGCTCTCTCTGCTTGAGGAGTACAAGCTTCTGCCGGATGCGCAAAATACGCTGCTGAACGCCTTGTCGGAACAAGCTTTCAGCCAGCGCTGGCTCTCGACCCAGGAGAGTAACGCCCTGTTCCTGGCCGGACGCTCGCTGCAAACTTTATCCGGCGCATGGCAGGCGCAAACGTCTCTGGCGGATACTGCATCAGGCGGTGATAAAGCCCTGGTACAGAACGTGAACGGCGACCAGCTTGGCGCGCTGCAGGTGACAAATACCGGTAGCACACCGCTGTGGGTACGCCTTGATAGCACCGGTTATCCGGCATCTGCACCTCAGCCATCGTCTAACGTGCTGCAGATTGAGCGCCATATTCTGGCAACCGACGGCAGCACAAAGTCGCTCACGTCACTGAAGAGCGGCGAGCTGGTGCTGGTATGGCTTGAAGTGAAGGCCAGCCAGAACGTGCCGGATGCGCTGGTTGTCGATCTCCTCCCGGCGGGACTGGAACTGGAAAACCAGAACCTGGCGAGCAGCAGCGCCAGCCTGCAGGACAGCGGCAGCGAAGTGCAGAACCTGCTCAGTCAGATGCAGCAGGCGGATATTCAGCATATGGAATTCCGCGACGATCGCTTTGTGGCGGCGGTGCCGGTTAACGAAGGGCAGCCGGTCACGCTGGTTTATCTGGCGCGCGCCGTGACGCCGGGAACCTATGAGGTGCCGGTCCCGATGGTGGAGTCTATGTATGTTCCGCAGTGGCGGGCAACAGGTGCGGCCAGTGGCCCGCTGATTGTTGTACCGTAATATGCGGCTTGTACGTCTGATACGCTCCCGCTGGCTGTGGCTGGCGGGAGCGCTTCTCGTTTTATGGGGGCTGATCCTGGCCGCTGATCGCCTGTGGCCGTTGCCTCTGAAAGAGGTCAACCCCGCACGGGTGGTGGTGGACGAAAAGGGCACGCCGCTCTGGCGTTTTGCCGACAGCGAAGGGATCTGGCGCTATCCGGTCACTCTCGAAGAGGTTTCTCCCCGCTATCTTGAAGCCTTGATCCAGTATGAAGATCGCTGGTTCTGGGACCATCCAGGCGTGAATCCGTTCTCTGTGCTGCGCGCCGCCTGGCAGGATCTTACCTCCGGGAGGGTTGTCTCAGGCGGCAGCACGCTCACTATGCAGGTGGCGCGCCTGCTGGATCCGCATTCGCGCACTTTTGGTGGCAAAATTCGTCAGCTCTGGCGAGCCATGCAGCTTGAGTGGCACCTCTCTAAGCGCGACATCCTCACGCTTTATCTTAACCGCGCCCCATTTGGCGGTACGCTGCAGGGGATTGGTGCGGCAAGCTGGACCTATCTCGGCAAACCGCCTTCGCAGCTCAGCTATTCCGAAGCGGCGCTGCTCGCCGTATTGCCGCAGGCGCCAAGCCGGTTGCGTCCTGACCGCTGGCCGGAACGTGCAGAAGCGGCACGCAACAAAGTGCTCGACCGGATGGTGACGCAGGGCGTCTGGCCGGCAAGCCAGGTTAAGGAGTCTCGTGAAGAAGCGGTATGGCTGGCGCCCCGGCAAATGCCGCAGCTGGCACCGCTCTTTTCGCGCATGATGCTCAGCAAAAGTCGCGATACTAAAATTGTGACTACCTTAGATGCGTCCCTGCAGCGGCAGCTTGAAGAACTGGCGATGAACTGGAAATCCCGCCTGCCGGCACGCAGTTCGCTGGCAATGATCGTCGTCGATCACACGGATATGAAAGTGCGTGGCTGGGTGGGATCGGTCGACATTAACGATGACACCCGGTTTAGCCATGTGGATATGGTGAATGCGATCCGATCGCCGGGATCGGTGCTCAAACCCTTTATCTACGGTATGGCGCTGGACGACGGTTTGATCCACCCGGCATCGCTGCTCCAGGATGTTCCAAGAAAAACGGGGGATTATCGCCCGGGTAATTTCGACAGTGGGTTTCATGGGCCGGTGAGTATGAGTGAAGCGCTGGTACGCTCTCTTAATCTGCCCGCCGTGCAGGTGCTCGAGGCATACGGACCAAAACGTTTTGCTGCGATGTTGAGTAATGCAGGTTTGCCGCTGATTTTACCTGCTGGCGCACAGCCGAATTTATCGCTGATCCTGGGGGGGGCAGGGGCGCGGCTGGCCGATATCACCGCGGCCTATAGCGCGTTCGCCCGACACGGTAAAGCGGGCCGGCTGCGCTTACAGCCAGGCGATCCCCTGTCAGAGCGGCCGTTGTTATCCCAGGGGGCGGCGTGGATCATTCGCCGTATTCTGGCCAATGAGGCGCAGCCGCTGCCGGACAATGCGCTGCCTCAGGTGGTACCTCTGGCATGGAAAACGGGAACCAGCTATGGCTACCGTGACGCATGGGCGGTAGGGCTGAATGCCCGTTACGTTATTGGGATCTGGACCGGACGACCGGACGGCACGCCTGTGGCGGGTCAGTTTGGGTTTGCGAGCGCGGTACCTCTGCTTAACCAGGTGAATAATGTACTGCAGTCTGGTTCAACGCTCGATCAGGCGCGTCTGCCACGCGACCCGCGTCCTGACGGTGTGGGGCGCGGCGTCATCTGTTGGCCGGGCGGCCAGTCGCTGCCGGAAGGGAGCGAAAATTGCCGTCGTCGCCTGGCGACCTGGCTGCTGGACGGCAGCGAGCCGCCGACATTGCTCCTACCGGAACAGGAAGGTATTCGCGGGATCCGTTTCCCGGTCTGGCTGGATAAAGAGGGCAAACGCGTGGCGGCAGACTGCCCGGATGCGACCGAGAAAGTTCTGGATGTCTGGCCGCTGCCGCTGGAACCTTGGCTGCCTGCAGCCGAGCGGCGCTCAGCACGGATCCCTTCGCCATCGGCTACCTGTCCGCCCTTGTCGCAGGACTCACCTGCACCGCTGATGTTGACTGGCGTGCGTGAAGGCGCGGTTATCAAGCGTCTGCCGGGGGAATCCCGCGTCTCGTTACCGCTACAGGCCACCGGCAATAGCGGTGAACGCTGGTGGTTTTTGAATGGCGAACCGCTGGCGGTGAAGAGCCGGGTTTACACCTTGCAGCTTGATAAATCAGGCGATTATCAGGTGCTGGTGATGGATGAAGCGGGGCAGGTGGCGACGGTGAATTTCACGCTGCAGTAGCGTTAAACGTCTCTTCTGCTGTGAGCTGTTGCTAATCTTCGTCTCATTTTAAAAAAATGTTACCTGAATCCATAGGCAATGGCGCTATTGCTCATTATAATCCGCGCCACACCATACTCAGGTATGAAAAACAACAGAACATTTACAGAGGTTATCATGGCTATTGAACGTACTTTTTCCATCATCAAACCAAACGCGGTGGCAAAAAACGTTATTGGCAGCATCTTTGCTCGCTTTGAATCAGCAGGGTTCAAAATCGTTGGCACCAAAATGCTGCACCTGACCGTTGAGCAGGCTCGCGGTTTCTACGCTGAGCACGAAGGTCGTCCATTCTTCGACGGTCTGGTTGAGTTCATGACTTCTGGCCCGATCGTTGTATCCGTACTGGAAGGCGAAAACGCAGTACAGCGTCACCGTGACCTGCTGGGTGCGACCAACCCGGATAACGCACTGGCTGGTACCCTGCGCGCTGACTATGCAGACAGCTTCACCGAGAACGGTACCCACGGTTCCGATTCTGTTGAATCTGCCGCTCGTGAAATCGCGTTCTTCTTCGCTGAAGGCGAAGTGTGTCCACGTACCCGTTAATTTAACGGTTTCGTTTACACATTATTTTCGTAAATGCCGCGTGCAGACGTGGCATCCCTGCGCCAGACTTTGTACAATGCAACGCCCCGGACGAGCAGACTGCTTTCCGGGGCGTTTCTTTTCAACCCTCCATGGGCCATAACGTGTAACAACGAGGCCGGAAAAAATTATGTCTGAATTAGTGAATACCTCCGAAGTCGCCATTCCTGCGGTTCCAAATAAAAATGGAAAAATTAACCTGCTGGATCTGAACCGTCAGCAGATGCGCGAGTTCTTTAAAGAGATGGGCGAGAAGCCGTTTCGTGCCGATCAGGTCATGAAATGGATGTACCACTATTGCAGCGACAACTTTGATGACATGACTGACATCAACAAAGTGCTGCGCAATAAGCTCAAAGAAGTGGCTGAAATCCGTGCACCAGAAGTGGTGGAGGAGCAGCGCTCTGCCGATGGCACCATCAAATGGGCGATTGCCGTTGGCGATCAGCGCGTTGAAACCGTCTACATCCCGGAAGAAGACCGCGCCACGCTGTGCGTCTCCTCTCAGGTGGGCTGTGCGCTGGAGTGCAAGTTCTGCTCAACCGCTCAACAGGGATTCAACCGTAACCTGCGCGTGTCTGAAATTATCGGCCAGGTGTGGCGTGCGGCGAAAATCGTCGGTGCGGCGAAAGTGACCGGGACCCGTCCAATCACCAACGTAGTGATGATGGGCATGGGCGAGCCACTGCTGAACCTGACCAACGTCGTTCCGGCGATGGAAATCATGCTGGATGACTTCGGCTTTGGTCTGTCCAAGCGTCGCGTAACGCTGTCGACGTCAGGCGTAGTGCCTGCACTGGACAAGCTGGGCGATATGATTGACGTTGCGCTGGCGATCTCCCTGCATGCACCGAACGACGAAATCCGTGACGAAATTGTACCCATCAACAAAAAGTACAATATCGAAACTTTCCTCGCCGCCGTGCGTCGCTACCTGGAGAAATCCAACGCGAACCAGGGCCGCGTGACGATCGAGTATGTCATGCTCGATCATGTAAACGACGGTACCGAGCATGCGCATCAGCTGGCTGAACTGCTGAAAGATACGCCGTGCAAAATCAACCTGATTCCATGGAACCCGTTCCCGGGCGCGCCTTATGGTCGTAGCTCGAACAGCCGTATCGACCGTTTCTCCAAGGTGCTGATGGAGTATGGTTTCACCACTATCGTGCGTAAAACCCGTGGTGATGATATCGATGCTGCATGCGGACAGCTGGCAGGTGATGTGATTGACCGTACCAAACGTACCCTGCGTAAACGTATGCAGGGCGAGACGATTGCGGTCAAAGCTGTTTGATTCTTATGCACTCACGGCGCATTATTTGCGCCGTGAAGCATAATCTTACTGAATAATCAGTCAGATTCGTGATGACTGATCAATAATTACGGTGCGTTTCATCCGACTTTCGGGCAGTATGTAACGACGTAACAACAGTTTATCCTGACGGGCAGGGCTGTGCTGTCATCTCCGGGCTGACAGTCTTATACTGTCTGTTCAAGGTTAACTGATCAGAACTTTCGCGGTGCGGGTGGCATTGTGACTTACCGGCACCTGAACCCTTTTTTTTCACGTACCAGTAGTTGTAGCGAATGAATACTGAAGCCACTCACGACCAACATGAAGCACTCTCCACTGGCGTTCGTCTTCGCAACGCCCGTGAACAACTCGGACTCAGCCAGCAAGCCGTTGCAGAACGCTTATGTCTGAAGGTTTCCACGGTTCGCGATATTGAAGAAGATAAGGCTCCGGCCGATCTGGCTTCAACATTTCTGCGTGGTTACATCCGCTCTTATGCAAAACTGGTGCATATCCCTGAAGAAGAATTACTGCCAATGATGGAGAAGCAGGCACCGGTCCGCGCAGCAAAAGTTGCGCCGATGCAGACCTTCTCCCTGGGAAAACGTCGTAAAAAACGTGATGGCTGGCTGATGAGCTTTACCTGGCTGGTGCTGTTTGTGGTGATCGGCCTGACGGGCGCATGGTGGTGGCAAAACCACAAGGCGCAGCAGGAAGAGATCACCACCATGGCCGATCAATCCTCCGCCGAGCTCAATCAGTCCGGCAATGACAACGCTCAGAGCGTGCCGCTGAATACCGAAGGTGCTGCCACCTCCAGCGAGCCGCAGACTGCCGCGACCGATGCGCCTGCAACCGATGCCGGGCAGGCACCCGCCGCAACGGCTAATACCCCTGCGCCTCAGGCTCAGGATCAAAACGCGGTGGTTGCCCCTTCTCAGGCAAACGTGGATACCGCGACCAACGCGCCAGCGGCCACTCAGCCTGCGGACAACGGTGCTGCGTCACTTCCAACCAACCCGGCCGGAACGGCTGCGCCGGCGGCGGACCCAAATGCGCTGGTGATGAACTTCTCTGCTGACTGCTGGCTGGAAGTGACCGATGCGACAGGTAAAAAACTGTTCAGCGGTCTGCAGCGTAAAGATGGCACGTTAAACCTAACCGGCCAGGCACCGTATAAACTTAAAATCGGCGCTCCGGCAGCAGTACAGATCCAGTATCAAGGAAAACCTGTCGACCTGAGCCGCTTTATCAGAACTAACCAGGTTGCGCGTCTTACCGTTAATGCCGAACAATCAGCAGCACAGTAACAGACGGGCAACGCGGGAGATTTTTCATGCATAACCAGGCTCCGATTCAACGTAGAAAATCGAAACGGATTTACGTTGGTAATGTGCCAATCGGCGATGGGGCTCCTATCGCCGTCCAGTCGATGACCAACACGCGCACCACAGACGTGGAAGCGACGGTCAATCAGATCAAAGCGTTAGAGCGTGTAGGCGCGGACATTGTTCGCGTCTCCGTGCCGACAATGGATGCCGCTGAGGCGTTCAAACTGATCAAACAGCAGGTCAGCGTTCCGCTGGTTGCTGATATCCACTTCGATTACCGCATTGCGCTGAAAGTTGCTGAATATGGCGTCGACTGCCTGCGTATTAACCCGGGCAACATCGGTAACGAAGAGCGTATCCGTATGGTGGTGGATTGCGCCCGCGATAAAAATATTCCTATCCGTATCGGCGTCAACGCCGGTTCCCTGGAAAAAGATCTGCAGGAAAAATACGGTGAGCCAACGCCGCAGGCACTGCTTGAATCCGCGATGCGTCACGTTGATCATCTTGATCGTCTGAACTTTGATCAGTTCAAAGTCAGCGTAAAAGCCTCAGATGTGTTCCTGGCAGTAGAGTCTTATCGCCTGCTGGCAAAACAGATCGATCAGCCTTTGCACCTCGGGATTACGGAAGCCGGTGGCCTTCGTAGCGGTTCCGTTAAATCGGCGATCGGTCTGGGGCTGCTGCTCTCGGAAGGGATCGGTGACACCCTGCGCGTTTCGCTGGCGGCCGATCCGGTAGAAGAGATCAAAGTCGGTTTCGATATCCTCAAATCACTGCGTATCCGCGCACGTGGGATCAACTTCATTGCCTGCCCAACCTGTTCACGTCAGGAATTTGACGTGATTGGCACGGTGAATGCGCTTGAGCAACGTCTGGAAGATATCATCACCCCGATGGACGTCTCCATCATCGGGTGCGTGGTGAACGGTCCGGGTGAAGCCCTGGTGTCAACGCTCGGCGTCACCGGCGGTAACAAGAAAAGTGGTCTCTATGAAGATGGCGTGCGTAAAGATCGTCTGGATAATAGTGATATGATCGACCAGCTTGAAGCCCGCATCCGTGCCAAAGCAACAATGATGGATGAAGCGCAGCGCATCAGCATTCAGCAGGTTGAAAAATAACGTGATGGGAAGCGTGGCGCTTCCCATGTATGATTGAACCCATTCTTTGGGTTCTTTTTTGTATATAGAAAGAGAATAAACGTGGCAAAAAACATTCAAGCCATCCGCGGCATGAACGATTATCTGCCTGGCGAAACCGCCATCTGGCAGCGCATTGAAGGCACACTCAAACAGGTGCTCGGCAGCTACGGTTACAGCGAAATCCGTTTGCCGATTGTAGAGCAGACCCCGTTATTCAAACGCGCGATCGGCGAAGTGACCGACGTGGTTGAAAAAGAGATGTACACCTTTGAGGACCGCAACGGCGACAGCCTGACACTGCGTCCGGAAGGTACGGCGGGCTGCGTACGCGCCGGCATCGAACATGGTCTCCTGTACAATCAGGAGCAGCGCCTGTGGTATATCGGCCCGATGTTCCGCCACGAACGTCCACAGAAAGGTCGTTATCGCCAGTTCAACCAGTTGGGTGTGGAAGTCTTTGGCCTGCAGGGCCCGGACATTGACGCCGAACTGATTATGCTGACTGCCCGCTGGTGGCGTGCGCTCGGCATTGCTGAGCACGTCTCACTGGAACTGAACTCCATCGGTTCTCTGGAAGCACGTGCGAACTACCGTGACGCACTGGTTGCGTTCCTGGAGCAGCACAAAGAGAAGCTGGACGAAGACTGCAAACGTCGTATGTACAGCAACCCACTGCGCGTGCTGGATTCCAAAAACCCTGACGTACAGGCGCTGTTGAACGATGCACCTGCATTGGGCGACTACCTGGACGAAGCGTCACGTGAGCACTTTGCGGGTCTGTGCAAACTGCTGGAAGCCGCGGGCATTGCTTATACCGTGAACCAGCGTCTGGTGCGCGGTCTGGACTACTACAACCGCACCGTGTTCGAGTGGGTGACATCCAGCCTCGGTTCCCAGGGCACCGTGTGTGCCGGCGGTCGTTATGACGGTCTGGTTGAGCAGCTTGGTGGTCGTCCAGCCCCTGGCGTTGGCTTCGCCATGGGTCTTGAGCGACTTGTTTTGCTGGTTCAGGCAGTTAATCCGGAATTTAAAGCAGATTCCGTTGTCGATATATACCTGGTAGCCTCAGGCGCGGAAACGCAGCCTGCGGCAATGCAGCTTGCGGAACGCGTGCGTGATGCACTGCCGGACGTGAAGCTGATGACCAACCATGGCGGCGGCAACTTCAAAAAACAGTTTGCTCGTGCCGATAAATGGGGCGCAAGTATTGCACTGGTGCTGGGCGAGTCCGAAGTGGCTAACGGCGAAGTGGTTGTGAAAGACCTGCGCTCGGGTGAGCAGACAACGGTAACGCAGGACGGCGTTGCGGCGCACTTGCGCACTCTATTGGGCTAAGGAGAAGGACTGCGTGGAAATTTACGAGAACGAACACGATCAGGTCGACGCGATTAAACGCTTCTTTGTCGAAAACGGCAAGGCGCTGGTTGTTGGGGTTATTTTAGGTGTCGGTGCGCTGGTAGGCTGGCGTTACTGGAACAGTCATCAGGCGGACTCCGCGCGTGACGCGTCGCTGTCGTATGAAAATACCGTTAGCGCAATCCGTGCCGATCAGCCGCAAACGCTGACGGCGGCAGAGAAATTTGCCGCTGACAACAAAAACACCTACGGTGCGCTGGCCGCACTGGAAGTGGCGCAGCAGTACGTTGATAAGAACGAACTGGATAAAGCCGCTAGCCTGCTGTCACAAGGGCTAACCGCCGCCAGTGATGAAAATCTGAAAGCGGTAATCAATCTGCGCCTGGCTCGTATTCAGGTTCAGCAGAAAAAAGCTGACGATGCGCTGAAAACGCTCGATACCATCAAAGGCGAAGGTTTTGCTGCCATTGTTGCCGATCTGCGCGGTGAAGCACTGCTGAGCAAAGGTGACAAAGCGGGCGCGCGTAAAGCGTGGCAAGCTGGCGTAGAGAGCAAAGCTTCACCTGCGCTGAGCGAAATGATGCAGATGAAAATAAATAATTTGTCCGTCTGAGAGGGACCCGATGCAATTGCGTAAATTACTTCTGCCAGGACTGCTTTCTGTTACGTTATTGAGTGGCTGTTCACTGTTCAGTGGCGAAGAAGACGTTGTGAAAATGTCCCCACTGCCGACTGTTGAAAACCAGTTTACCCCGTCCACCGCGTGGAGCACCTCCGTGGGCGATGGTATTGGTGATTTTTATTCCAACCTGCACCCGGCTTTTGCCGACAGCGTTATCTATGCGGCTGACCGCAAAGGTACCGTGAAGGCGGTTAACGCCGATGACGGGAAAGAAGTGTGGTCGGTTAACCTGGCGGAAAAAGACGGCTGGTTCTCTCGTAAACCGGCACTGCTTTCTGGCGGTCTGACCGTTGCCGGTGGGCATGTGTACGTGGGTAGCGAAAAAGCCCAGGTCTATGCTCTCAACACCAGCGATGGTTCTGTTGCATGGCAAACCTCCGTGGCCGGTGAGTCTCTGTCTCGTCCGGTCGTGAGCGACGGTATGGTACTGATCCACACCAGCAACGGCCAGCTGCAGGCGTTGAACGAAGCCGATGGTCTGGTGAAATGGACCGTGAACCTGGATATGCCTTCCTTGTCCCTGCGCGGTGAATCTGCGCCGGCTACCGCCTTTGGTGCTGCCATTGTTGGCGGTGACAACGGTCGTGTAAGCGCGGTACTGATGCAGCAAGGTCAGATGATCTGGCAGCAGCGTATTTCTCAGGCGACAGGCTCAACGGAAATCGATCGTCTGAGCGATGTCGACACGACCCCGGTTATCGTAGACGGTGTGGTTTACGCACTGGCCTATAACGGTAACCTGACCGCGCTGGATCTGCGCAGCGGCCAGGTCATGTGGAAACGTGAACTGGGCTCGGTAAATGATTTCGTGGTTGATGGCAACCGTATCTATATGGTCGATCAGAACGACCGTCTGCTGGCGCTCAGCACCGAAGGTGGTGTTACGCTGTGGACGCAAAGCGATCTGCTGCACCGTCTGCTGACCGCACCAGCACTGTATAACGGTAGCCTGGTGGTGGGTGATAGCGAAGGGTATATGCACTGGATTGACCCGGACAACGGTCGTTTTGTTGCTCAGCAAAAAGTCGACAGCTCAGGTTTCCTGACGGAACCGGTCGTGGCTGACGGCAAACTGCTGATTCAGGCAAAAGACGGCACGCTGTACGCGATCACGCGTTAATTACCCAGCGGTTGTAGTATACTAAACGGCTCCTGTTCACTCAGGAGCCGTTTTGACATTTTTAAAAACGCCGCAAATGCGACGTTTATTTGAATTTTATGAGGCTTCAAACATGGTACCTGTGGTCGCGCTTGTCGGGCGCCCTAACGTTGGAAAATCCACTCTTTTTAACCGTTTAACACGCACCCGTGATGCGCTGGTTGCGGATTTCCCGGGGCTGACGCGTGACCGTAAGTACGGTCGTGCAGAAGTAGAAGGACGCGAGTTCATCTGTATTGATACCGGTGGTATTGACGGGACAGAAGATGGTGTTGAAACCCGCATGGCGGAACAGTCGCTGCTGGCGATTGAAGAAGCAGACGTGGTTCTGTTTATGGTGGACGCTCGCGCTGGCCTGATGCCGGCGGACTCCGCTATTGCGAAACATCTGCGCTCGCGTGAAAAACCCACTTTCCTGGTGGCGAACAAAACTGACGGTATTGATGCAGACCAGGCGGTTGCGGATTTCTGGTCTTTAGGTCTGGGCGAAATCTACCCGATCGCGGCATCTCATGGCCGTGGCGTGACCAGCCTGCTGGAAACCGTTCTGCTGCCGTGGGTTGATGAAGTTAACCCGCCGGAAGAGATCGATGAAGACGCCGAATATTGGGCGCAGTTCGAAGACGGCGAAGCGGGCGAGGAAGAGCCTGAAGACGACTTCAACCCACAGGATCTGCCGATCAAACTGGCTATCGTGGGCCGTCCAAACGTAGGTAAGTCTACACTTACTAACCGTATCCTCGGCGAAGAGCGTGTGGTCGTTTACGACATGCCGGGCACCACCCGCGACAGTATTTATATCCCGATGCAGCGCGATGAGCGTGAGTATGTGCTCATTGATACCGCAGGCGTACGTAAGCGCGGGAAAATCACCGATGTGGTGGAAAAATTCTCCGTTATCAAAACCCTGCAGGCGATTGAAGATGCCAACGTGGTCATGCTGGTCATCGATGCGCGTGAAGGTATCTCCGATCAGGACCTTTCTCTGCTCGGCTTCATTCTGAATAGTGGGCGCTCACTCGTTATCGTGGTCAACAAATGGGATGGCCTGAGTAATGAGGTGAGAGAGCAGGTGAAAGAGACGCTCGACTTCCGTCTGGGCTTTATCGACTTTGCCCGCGTGCACTTTATCTCTGCGTTACACGGCAGTGGTGTAGGTAATCTGTTTGAGTCCGTGCGTGAAGCGTACGACAGCTCCACCCGTCGTCAGAGCACCGCCATGCTGACCCGTATCATGAACATGGCAGCAGAAGACCATCAGCCGCCGCTAGTGCGTGGTCGTCGCGTGAAGCTGAAATATGCTCACGCCGGTGGTTATAACCCACCAATCGTGGTGATTCACGGCAACCAGGTTAAAGACCTGCCGGATTCCTACAAGCGCTATCTGATGAACTACTTCCGTAAATCACTGGACGTAATGGGCACGCCAATCCGCATCCAGTTCAAGGAAGGGGAGAACCCGTTCGCCAACAAGCGCAATACTCTGACGCCAAACCAGATGCGTAAGCGTAAGCGTTTGATTAAGCACATTAAGAAAAGCAAATAAGCTTTGCCGTTCTTTCTGAAGCCCGCGTTGATCGCGGGCTTTTTTTCGCCCACTCATACCGCCAGTCCTCTCTGTGTGATGTCAATCACTATTCACTTTTAACCAAGTTTAAATCTAAGAAAGTAGACAATCATCGAATTTTCATCTTAAAGTCCAGGGTCCGGTACTAGACAAAACTAGCGACTGGTTATCAAATGGTTAACTAACTTTTCGCCGCATGTAAAAAATCGGTCAGATACGTAACTGGCCGGCGTACATGCTGGTGTTTACAAGCACGACACATACCTTCCTGGGAGAATTATGCAATCCTCTGTTAATCAAAAAGAAAGCCGAACGTTCTTCGGCCATCCTTATCCGCTCGGTTCGCTGTTCTTTACCGAGATGTGGGAACGTTTCTCGTTTTACGGCATTCGCCCATTACTGATCCTGTTTATGGCCGCCACCGTGTATGACGGCGGGATGGGGCTGGCACGTGAAAACGCGTCGGCAATTGTGGGCATCTTTGCCGGCACCATGTACCTGGCCGCACTGCCGGGTGGCTGGCTGGCGGATAACTGGCTCGGCCAGCAGAAAGCCGTCTGGTACGGATCCATCCTGATTGCGCTCGGCCACCTGTCGATTGCGCTCTCGGCCATCATGGGCGATAACCTGTTCTTTATCGGCCTGATGTTCATCGTGCTCGGTTCTGGTCTGTTTAAGACCTGTATCTCGGTCATGGTGGGGACGCTGTATAAAAAAGGCGATGCGCGTCGTGACGGCGGTTTCTCGCTGTTCTACATGGGCATCAACATGGGCTCGTTTATCGCGCCGCTGATTTCCGGCTGGCTGATTAAATCTCACGGCTGGCACTGGGGCTTCGGCATTGGTGGCATCGGGATGCTGGTTGCCCTGATCATCTTCCGCGTGTTTGCCGTTCCGGCAATGAAACGCTATGACAGCGAAGTGGGGCTGGACTCGACCTGGAATAGCCCGGTGGTGAAAAGAAACGGCGTGGGCGCATGGTTGCTGGCGCTGGCTGTGGGTGTGGCGGTTATCGTTACGCTGATCGCGCAGGGTGTGATTGTGATTAACCCGGTTGCGGTAGCCAGCGTGCTGGTTTACGTGATTGCGGCGTCCGTTGCCCTCTACTTTATCTACCTGTTCCTTTTTGCGGGCCTGAATCGTAAAGAGCGTGCCAGACTTCTGGTCTGTTTTATTCTGCTGGTCTCCGCTGCGTTCTTCTGGTCCGCCTTCGAGCAGAAGCCAACGTCATTCAACCTCTTTGCCAACGACTACACTAACCGCATGATCGGTGATTTCGAAATCCCGGCGGTATGGTTCCAGTCGATTAACGCTCTGTTCATCATCCTGTTGGCACCGGTATTCAGCTGGGCCTGGCCGAAACTTGCCAGCATGAACATTCGTCCGAGCAGTATCACCAAGTTTGTTATTGGTATTTTGTGTGCCGCCGCAGGCTTTGGTCTGATGATGCTGGCTGCGCAGAACGTACTGAATAACGGTGGCGCGGGCGTGTCGCCATTCTGGCTGGTGGGCAGCATCCTGATGCTGACGCTGGGGGAACTGTGCCTGAGCCCGATTGGTCTGGCGACCATGACGCTGCTGGCACCGGAAAGAATGCGTGGGCAGATGATGGGCCTGTGGTTCTGCGCAAGTGCGCTGGGCAACCTGGCGGCAGGTCTGATTGGCGGTCACGTGAAGGCCGACCAGCTGGATATGCTGCCGGATCTCTTCGCACGTTGCTCCATCGCGCTGCTGATTTGTGCCGCGGTGCTGATCGTCCTCATTGTTCCGGTACGTCGCATGCTGGAAAATGCGCAGACTAAACCGGCCGCTAACGCCTGATAACGCCTTGCTCGTCAATACCGGGGCAGGCGTTTGCCCCGGTAATTTACTCGACGAGGTAGAAGATGCTGTTAGGGTTTGTTGGTCTTGGCGCGGTGGTGGAAACCGCGTACTTACCCGCACTACACAATCTGTATGGCGATTCACTGCACTGCCTGGGTTTTGATGTTCAGCCAGGCAGACACCCTGAAGGCGTAACGCGCTGCGCCTCTCTCACCGAACTTCTCTCGCATCCTCTTGATACCCTGTTTATTACCACGGCTTCTCTGCAGCATCTTGAGGTGCTGGAGCACGCCCTGGCGTCTCCTGTGGTGCGGATCGTGGTTGAAAAACCCATCGTCGCCACGCTCGCGCAGCTCGAAAAACTGAACAGACTGCTGGCGTTGCCCGGTGCGGCGTCCCGTGTGCTCGCACTTGACCACTGGATGGCGCGCCTCGCAACGGTTCAGCTTGGGCTGATCGGGACTTTTGCTGATATCGCCAGAATTGACGGTTTTTTGCAGGAACCGAGCGGGTTTAACGCAAAAGGAGAACCTGTCGCGCTTAACTTCGCGACGGGTGAAGTGGACACCCGCACGCTTCGCCATCCTGACGGCGTTATCCTGGACATCGGCACGCATGTGCTGGCGATGCTGCGTGAAACGGTGCGTTATCTGGGGGGCGGGGATGATATGACGCTGCAGGTGGTGGCCGCTACTGACCGGCTTGGGCGTGAGATCAAACAGGGCGATCTCACCACGGCAGAGGGCCGCGCTCATCTTCGCGGGCAGCTTAGTGGCATTCCGGTGGAGATTTGGCTCAACAAATATGCGGGACCGTCAGGCGGGCAAAAAGGGTTACGGCTGTATCTGCATGACGGGCGCGTCATAAGCCACGATCGTCACGGAGCAGAAGATGTGCTCGTGCTGACGGACGGCGATCGGGTTCAGCGCTGGCATATTCCAGGCACGATTTATATGCACTGCCTGGCAGAGCGCATTCTGGGGCAGAAAAGTCTTTTCGAATGTGACCCGGAAGAAGTGAGCCGGACGACACGCCGTCGAATGGCGGAAGTAGAACTGCTGCTGACCTTACAGCAACAGCTGCGTGGCCCGCACTGAGTGCTGCGTGTTAATATCAACGTATTACAGAATGCCCAGCAAAGGAGTCATCATGTCGATTACCTGCCCGGATTGCCACGCAGAGCTTGAAGTGCAAAATGGCGTCGCCCACTGTGAGCACTGCGATAAGGATATCGCGCTCGAAGCCCGCTGCCCGGAGTGTCATCAGCCACTCCAGGTCTTAAAAGCCTGCGGTGCGGTGGATTATTTCTGCCAGAACGGCCACGGCCTGATTTCGAAAAAGCGCGTGGAGTTTGTCCCGGCTGAAGCTTAATCACACACGCAGCCTTCGCCTTTCTGCCATAGCTCGACCAGCGACTCAGGGGCTTCCTGCTCAGGCACCAGCACAATCATATCGGTGTACTGGGCCTGATTGTGCTGAGTCCAGATTATCTGGATGCGAAAATAACGCTGATCGCCACTCCCCGGCGAGGTGGGTTCACCCGGCGGCTGGCCGCGTGGAAATGCCTGCTCCAGGATGCTTACCACGCGCTGACGCTGGGCCTCATTGAGTGAAGAAAGCGTAATGGTGCGTTGGCCGCTTAGCTTAGGGATAAAAGCGACGCCGCCTTCCCGGGCCAGCTCAACGACGGCGTCATCTGTGAGTTCCGGAACCTGCATTTACAGCACTCCCACCTGTTCCCAGGCTTGTTTTATCGCAGCTGCCACGTCACCACCGGACCGTTTCTCGCCGTGGGCAACCGTCAGTTTTGCGAAGGCCTCAAAATCGGCATCTTGCGCCAGGTGACGGTCGCAAACTGTGTCGTACCAGGCATATCCCGCTTTTTCCCAGGCATGACCCCCAATCGCCTTCGCGGCCAGATAAAACGCCCGGTTGGGAATACCTGAATTCAGGTGTACGCCGCCGTTGTCTTCGCGCGTTTTGATAAAGTCTTTCATGTGCCCAGGCTGCGGGTCTTTACCGAGCAGAGGATCGTCATAGGCGGTGCCGGGCGCTGACATGGAGCGCAGCCCTTTGCCGTTAATACCGTCTGCCAGAAGCCCCTCACCAATCAGCCAGTCGGCTTCATCGGCGGTCTGTTTGAGGTGGTACTGTTTGACCAGCGAGCCAAACACATCTGACAATGATTCATTCAGTGCGCCAGACTGCTCAAAATAGATAAGCCCGGCTTCGGTCTCGGTGACACCGTGGCTTAGCTCGTGGGCCACGACGTCAATGGCAATGGTAAAGCGGTTAAATATTTCGCCATCGCCATCGCCAAAGACCATCTGCTGACCATTCCAGAAGGCGTTCTGATATTCCCGGCCATAGTGCACGGTACCGGTCAGGATGAGGCCTTTATTATCAAGCGAATCGCGCTGATACATTTTCCAGAAGAAATCATGGGTGACCCCCAAATAATTGTAGGCTTCATCAACGGCCACATCGCCATTTGACGGCTGGCCCTCATAACGCACCTGAGTACCCGGCAGCTCCTGCGTCTGTCTGGCATCGTAAATATCACGCTCCAGTTGACCGGCTTTATTGACGTGCGGCGCGGCGGGTTTGCCCGGCATATGCGCCATGAGCGTTTGCACATGCGTTAATGTCTGACGGGCGCAGCGCTGCTGCGGCTCAGAGCCACTTTCGATAATGCGACGAAGAATATAGGGGGGAATGACGCTGTGAAGATAAGACATGCTGCTCTCCTTAGTTCGGGCAAGGCCAGATAAAAGGGAATAGCAGCAGTATAGTTTGTAACCGACGAAGAATTATCCGGTTTTTCGCTGGCGCGTTTTTTTCACCGGTTTAATCTCTTTCACTTCGCTCTCCACCCAGCCGTCTGACAGACGGGTGGTGAGAACATCTCCGGCTTTCACCTGCTTCGTTTGCTTCAGCACTTTACCGTCGGTGGCGGTCGTTACGCTATAGCCTCGTGCCAGCGTCGAGAGCGGGCTGACCGCCTCGAGGTGGGTCACGGCGTTGCCAAAGCGTTCACGTGTGGTGCTAAGACGTGCGCGGATAGTGTCTGCCAGTCGATACTCAAGCTGTTGGATACGCGTTTGCGCGCGATAAATCTTTGGCTGTGGGTTCTGCTGGTTCAGGCGCTGAGTAATACGCTGCTGGCGCGAGACCGCGCGCTTGAGCTGAATATCCAGTGCGACGTTCATTCGCTGACGCAGACGCTCCAGCACGGTTTGCTGACGGGCCAGCCGCAATTGCGGATGCTGCTGTTGCAGGCGATGATGAAGCTGGGTAAACCGGCGCGTCCGGTTGGCCAGAAAATAGTCCATCGCCATTTCCAGACGTTGCCGACCATTCTGCAGCTGACGCAGCAGCTCCAGCTGATTGCGGCTCACCACTTCCGCGGCTGCGGAGGGCGTTGGCGCGCGTAAATCCGCCACAAAATCAGCTATCGTCACGTCCGTTTCGTGGCCGACGGCGCTGACGACCGGGATCTGGCTTGCGAAAATGGCCCGTGCCACGCGTTCGTCGTTAAAGCTCCACAGGTCTTCCAGCGAACCGCCGCCACGCCCGACAATCAGCACGTCGCATTCCTGACGTGCGTTTGCAAGTTCAATGGCGCGGACAATCTGACCCGGTGCGTCATCACCCTGAACAGCGGTCGGGTAGATGATAACGGGCAGGGACGGGTCGCGGCGTTTGAGGACATGAAGAATATCGTGCAGTGCCGCCCCGGTTTTTGACGTAATCACCCCAACGCAGTGGGCAGGTGAGGGGAGCGGTTTTTTGAACTGCTGCTCGAACAGACCCTCTTGCGAGAGTTTGTCTTTTAGCTGTTCGTATTTCTGCTGCAACACACCTTCGCCCGCAGGCTGCATACTTTCGACGATGATTTGGTAATCGCCGCGCGGCTCATACAGGGTGATATTGGCACGAACCAGAACCTGCTGACCATGCTGAGGGCGAAACGTCACGCGGCGGTTGCTGTTGCGGAACATTGCACAGCGCACCTGAGCGGCGTCGTCTTTTAATGTGAAGTACCAATGACCAGATGAAGGCTGCGTGAAGTTAGAGATTTCACCGCTGATCCAGACCTGCCCCATTTCCTGCTCAAGCAGCAAACGAACCGTCTGATTAAGGCGGCTGACAGTAAAAATTGAGGGGGATTGAGTGGATAACATGTGAGCGGGATCAAATTCTAAATCAGCAAGTTATTCAGTCGATAGTAACCTGCTGAGAGGGGAGTGCAAGGTTTTTTTATAAAAAAGTGTGGATGCAATCGGTTACGCTCTGTATAATGCCACGGCAATATTTAACCACCCACCAGGTCAGAGATATTGCCCATGCTACGTATCGCTAAAGAAGCACTGACGTTTGACGACGTCCTCCTCGTTCCCGCTCATTCCACCGTTCTGCCGAATACTGCCGATCTCAGCACGCAGTTGACGAAAACGATTCGCCTGAACATTCCTATGCTCTCTGCGGCAATGGACACCGTGACTGAAGCGCGCCTGGCTATCGCCCTGGCACAGGAAGGTGGCATCGGCTTTATTCATAAAAACATGTCTATCGAGCGTCAGGCTGAAGAAGTTCGCCGCGTGAAGAAACATGAATCCGGCATCGTGTCTGACCCACAGACCGTTCTGCCAACCACCACCCTGCACGAAGTGAAAGCCCTGACCGAACGTAACGGTTTCGCCGGTTACCCGGTTGTCACCGAAGATAACGAACTGGTGGGCATCATCACCGGTCGTGACGTGCGTTTCGTGACTGACCTGAACCAGCCTGTCAGCGTATACATGACCCCGAAAGAGCGTCTGGTGACCGTCCGTGAAGGCGAAACCCGTGACGTCGTGCTGGCTAAAATGCACGAGAAGCGCGTTGAGAAAGCACTGGTTGTGGACGCGAACTTCCACCTGCTGGGCATGATCACCGTTAAAGATTTCCAGAAAGCAGAACGTAAGCCTAACGCCTGTAAAGACGAGCATGGCCGTCTGCGCGTAGGTGCTGCCGTTGGCGCGGGTGCAGGTAACGAAGAGCGTGTTGACGCGCTGGTGGCTGCGGGCGTTGACGTACTGCTGATTGACTCCTCTCACGGCCACTCCGAAGGCGTTCTGCAACGTATTCGTGAAACCCGTGCGAAATACCCAGACCTGCAGATCATCGGCGGTAACGTTGCAACGGGCGCAGGCGCTCGCGCACTGGCTGAAGCAGGCTGCAGCGCGGTGAAAGTCGGTATCGGTCCTGGCTCTATTTGTACCACCCGTATCGTGACTGGCGTAGGCGTTCCGCAGATCACCGCGGTATCCGACGCGGTTGAAGCGCTGGAAGGCACCGGTATTCCGGTTATCGCTGACGGCGGTATCCGCTTCTCTGGCGACATCGCGAAAGCGATAGCTGCAGGTGCTGCAGCCGTCATGGTTGGCTCCATGCTGGCCGGTACTGAAGAATCCCCGGGCGAAATCGAACTCTACCAGGGCCGTTCTTACAAATCATACCGTGGTATGGGCTCCCTGGGCGCGATGTCCAAAGGCTCTTCCGACCGTTACTTCCAGAGCGATAACGCCGCTGACAAACTGGTACCGGAAGGTATCGAAGGCCGCGTTGCCTATAAAGGCCGCCTGAAAGAGATCATTCACCAGCAGATGGGCGGCCTGCGCTCCTGTATGGGTCTGACCGGCTGTGGTACCATCGACCTGCTGCGTACTAAAGCGGAATTCGTACGCATCAGCGGTGCGGGTATCCAGGAGAGCCACGTTCACGACGTGACGATCACCAAAGAGTCCCCGAACTACCGTCTGGGCTCCTGATAAATTTCCGCGCCCGGCTCATGCCGGGCGCTCTGTATTTGTTTCACTTGCCTCGGAATTAGCGTCAATGACGGAAAACATTCATAAACATCGCATTCTCATCCTGGACTTTGGTTCTCAGTACACTCAACTGGTGGCGCGTCGCGTGCGTGAACTGGGCGTTTACTGTGAACTGTGGGCATGGGATGTCACGGAAGCACAGATTCGCGAATTCAATCCAAGCGGCATCATCCTGTCCGGCGGCCCGGAAAGCACCACCGAAGAGAACAGCCCACGCGCACCGCAGTACGTGTTTGAAGCGGGCGTGCCGGTATTCGGCGTTTGCTACGGTATGCAGACTATGGCCATGCAGCTGGGCGGCCACGTAGAAGGGTCTAACGAGCGTGAGTTTGGTTACGCGCAGGTTGAAGTCGTCACCGACAGCGCGCTGGTTCGCGGTATCGAAGACTCCCTGACCGCAGACGGCAAACCGCTGCTGGACGTGTGGATGAGCCACGGCGACAAAGTCACCGCCATCCCGTCTGACTTTGTGACCGTTGCCAGCACCGATAACTGCCCGTTTGCGATTATGGCGAACGAAGAAAAACGCTTCTACGGTGTGCAGTTCCACCCGGAAGTGACCCACACCCGTCAGGGTATGCGCATGCTGGAACGCTTCGTGCGTGATATCTGCCAGTGTGAAGCACTGTGGACGCCAGCAAAAATCATCGACGACGCCGTTGAGCGTATCCGCCAGCAGGTTGGCAATGACAAAGTGATCCTCGGCCTGTCCGGCGGTGTTGACTCCTCTGTCACCGCGATGCTGCTGCACCGCGCAATCGGCAAAAACCTGACCTGTGTATTCGTGGACAACGGTCTGCTGCGTCTGAACGAAGCGCAGCAGGTTATGGATATGTTCGGCGACCACTTCGGTCTGAACATCATTCACGTGGAAGGCGAGAAGCGCTTCCTCGACGCGCTGGCCGGCGAGAACGATCCGGAAGCGAAACGTAAAATCATCGGTCGCGTCTTCGTTGAAGTGTTCGATGAAGAAGCGCTGAAGCTGGAAGACGTTAAATGGCTCGCGCAGGGCACCATTTACCCTGACGTGATTGAATCTGCGGCTTCTGCAACCGGTAAAGCACACGTTATCAAATCTCACCACAACGTGGGCGGCCTGCCGAAAGAGATGAAGATGGGCCTGGTTGAACCGCTGCGTGAGCTGTTCAAAGATGAAGTACGTAAGATCGGCCTGGAACTGGGTCTGCCATATGACATGCTCTACCGTCACCCGTTCCCGGGTCCAGGTCTGGGCGTGCGTGTGCTGGGCGAAGTGAAGAAAGAGTACTGCGACCTGCTGCGTCGCGCGGACGCTATCTTCATTGAAGAGCTGCACAAAGCTGACCTGTACAACAAAGTGAGCCAGGCGTTCACCGTGTTCCTGCCGGTGCGCTCTGTCGGCGTGATGGGCGATGGCCGTAAGTACGACTGGGTTGTTTCCCTGCGTGCGGTAGAAACCATCGACTTCATGACCGCGCACTGGGCGCACCTGCCATACGACTTCCTGGGCCGCGTCTCTAACCGCATTATCAACGAAGTGAACGGTATCTCCCGCGTGGTGTATGACATCAGCGGTAAGCCACCGGCTACGATTGAGTGGGAATGATTTTCCCCTGATATCACCCCAAACCCTCTGCTTGCGCAGGGGGTTTTTTATTCTCCGTTACTTCCCACTGCCCAGCCGATATGCCAGCGCTACCACCAGCGACTGCACGAGGCACAGCGTCGCCGACTGCGAGCGAAACGCGTCAACCTGCGCCTCTTTCACCACAAAACAGAGATCGCTGAAGGTGGCCAGCGGGCTTATCTGGCTGTCGGTGATCACAATCTGCCGCGCGCCGACGCTGGCGGCGGTTTCGCTGACCATCACCGTCTCTTCCGCATACGGCGAGAAGCTGATCGATACCACAATATCCTGCGCCTTGATGCGGTTGATCTGCTCACGCAGCATCCCCCCCATACCGTCGAGCAGAATAGGGCGGCACTCCAGGTGGCTCAGGGCGTAGGTCAGATAGGCGGCGACGCTAAACGAGCGGCGTAACCCGGCGATATAGATTGTGTCGGCTTCGGCCAGCAACTGCACGGCGCGTTCCAGCATCTCCGGCTCGGCGCGGGCAGCCAGCTGCTGGAGGGCCTGCGCATTTGAACGGGCGAACTCCTGCAGAATATCGAGCGGGGTTTCCGGGACGGCCTGACTTTCCATTTCGCGAAACAGCCGGGCGCGGTCACTGTAGCTGGCGGTCTCTTCCACCAGGTTCATACGAAACAGCTGTTTCATCTCGTTGAAGCCGGTGAAGTCAAAAGCATTGGCAAAACGGATCAGCGTTGACGGCGGCACATCGGCACGCTCGGCAATGACGGCGACCGTATCAAAGGCCACGCTGTTGGTATTATCCAGCACATAGCGGGAGACCTGCTGCAGCCTCTTGCTCAGGCTATCGTAGCGATCGCGGATTTGCTGCTGCAGCTCATTCAGGCTGGTTGCTGTGGTCATTTTACCCCCTATGCATAGTTTTATGATTCTAAACGCAAAACCGCGTCTTTTAAATGCCGGCCGTCCATCTGGCCTCAAAAATGAAACAGAAGCTTCACGCTTTTCAACGCCTGAAATGCCTTAATAGCGCAGGCTGCACCGGTGATGGTGGCTGTTAACATAAAAATCCATCCTTGATCACAATAATCATCATTTATTTTATTTCAACTTAAAATGGAATATTTGTTTCATATATAGTGTTCAGGTAACAGTCACGTATCAACAGCGAGAGGTTAAGGATGGAGACGGTAGCGAATTTTATTCATGGCGAGTGTGTCACCGGTTCAGGCCAGCGCGTTCAGGCAATCTTCAACCCGGCCACCGGAGAGCAGATCCGCCAGGTGGTGATGAGTACGGCACAGGAAACCGAACAGGCGATTGCCGCAGCACAGCAGGCTTTTCCTGGCTGGGCGCGTCATTCTCCACTTAAACGCTCACGCGTGATGTTCCGCTTCAAAGCGCTGCTGGAAGAGAACATGGAGCGCCTGGCCCGCATCATCAGCGAAGAGCATGGCAAAGTCTTCTCCGACGCGGTGGGCGAGCTGACCCGCGGCCTGGAAGTGGTGGAGTTTGCCTGCGGCATCCCGCATCTGCAAAAAGGTGAGCACTCCGCTAATGTCGGCACCGGTGTCGACAGCCACTCGTTGATGCAGCCGCTCGGCGTATGTGCCGGGATCACGCCGTTTAATTTCCCGGCAATGGTGCCGATGTGGATGTTCCCTATTGCGCTGGCCACCGGCAACACGTTCGTGCTGAAACCGTCGGAAAAAGATCCCTCTCTGGCGCTCGCGCTGGCAAAACTGCTGAAAGACGCCGGCCTGCCTGACGGCGTGTTTAACGTGGTGCAGGGTGATAAAGAGTCGGTTGACGTGCTGCTGACTGACCCACGCGTGCAGGCTGTGAGCTTTGTCGGTTCAACGCCGATCGCCCAATACATTTACGAGACCGCCTCCGCCCACGGTAAACGCTGTCAGGCACTGGGCGGGGCAAAAAACCACTGCATCTTAATGCCGGATGCCGATATGGATATGGCGACGAACGCGATTATGGGCGCTGCCTTCGGCGCGGCGGGAGAACGTTGCATGGCGCTGTCGGTGGTGCTGGCAGTGGGGGATAACACTGCTGATGAACTCTGTTCCCGGCTGGAAAAACAGATTGCCGCGCTGCGCGTCGGACCGGGTCTGGACCAGACGCCAGAGAACGAAATGGGGCCGCTTATCTCCTCGGCACACCGTAACAAAGTGCTGGGCTATATCGACAGCGGGGAAACTCAGGGAGCCCGCCTGCGCGTGGATGGCCGTGGGTTCAGCGTGAAAGGCCACGAGCAGGGCTATTTTGTTGGACCAACGCTGTTCGATAACGTCACGCCGGAGATGACCATTTATAAAGAAGAGATTTTCGGGCCGGTACTTTCTGTGGTGCGTGTTGCAGATTACAGCAGCGCGGTGGACCTGATTAACCGGCATGAATATGGTAATGGCTCGGCAATATTTACCCGTGACGGTGGCTGCGCGCGCCGCTTCTGCGAAGAGGTGCAGGCGGGGATGGTTGGGGTGAACGTGCCGATCCCGGTGCCGATGGCGTTCCACAGTTTTGGTGGCTGGAAGCGTTCGATCTTTGGTGCGCTGAATGTCCACGGCAACGACGGCGTGCGTTTCTACACCCGAATGAAAACCATCACCGCACGCTGGCCGGAAATGCAGCAGGAGACTGGCGCTGCGTTCTCCATGCCGACGCTGGGCTGACAGGAGGTTTTATGCAAACCGAACGTATGACCATGGCTCAGGCCCTGGTCAGATTCCTTAATCAACAATATGTCTCCATTGATGGACACGAAACGCCCTTCGTGGAGGGCGTGGCGACCATTTTTGGTCACGGCAACGTGCTGGGTATCGGCCAGGCACTGGAGCAGGATCCTGGCCACCTGCAGGTGATGCAGGGGTGTAACGAACAGGGCATCGCCCATATGGCGACCGGATTCGCCAAACAGCATCGCCGTCGGCGCATTTTTGCCGTCACCTCATCCGTCGGGCCCGGCGCGGCTAATATGGTGACGGCCGCGGCGACCGCCACCGCGAACCGCATTCCGCTCCTGCTGTTACCAGGGGATATCTATGCCAGCCGCCAGCCCGATCCGGTTTTGCAGCAAATCGAGCAGTACCACGATCTCAGTATCAGCACCAACGACTGCTTCCGTCCCGTTTCACGCTACTGGGACCGCATTAACCGTCCGGAACAGTTAATGAGCGCGATGTTAAATGCGATGCGTACGCTTACTGACCCCGCAGCGACGGGGGCAGTGACCATTTGCCTGCCGCAGGACGTGCAGGGCGAAGCCTGGGATTATCCCCTGAGCTTCTTTGCGCGTCGCGTGCATCACATTGAACGCCGTCCGCCTGACCCCCAGCGTCTGGCCCAGGCACAGGCGTTGATTGCCCGTAAACACCGTCCGCTGGTGGTGTGTGGCGGGGGCGTGCGTTATTCCGGCGCGCATGAGGCATTTCGGGAATTTGTCGAGACGCTGCAACTGCCGTTTGCCGAAACCCAGGCCGGAAAGGGGGCGCTGGTAAGCGATCATCCCCTTAATCTGGGGGGGATCGGTGTGACGGGCGGAATGGCCGCTAACCAGCTTGCACCCAGGGCGGATTTGGTGATTGGCATCGGCACGCGCCTGACGGACTTTACCACCGGCTCCAAAGCGCTCTTTTCCCATCCGGACGTCGAGTTCCTGCTTTTAAACGTCGCCGAGTTTGATGCCGTGAAACTGGATGCCACGGCGCTGATTGCCGATGCGCAAACCGGGCTGCACGCGTTAACGCAGGCGCTCCCGGCGTACCGAAGCCACTGGGGAGAGGAGATCGCTCAGGCGAAATCTGCCTGGCATGCGGAGTGCCAGCGCTTATGGGGCCGTCAGTGGCATCCCGACGATGCGCCTGAAGTGGCAGGGCACCTTGATGCGCAGCTGGCGGAATACGGTGAGGCGCTCAACACCCGCCTGACCCAGACGCGGGTGCTGGGGCTTATCAATCAACATATCGAAGATAACGCCATCGTTGTGGGCGCGGCCGGATCGCTGCCCGGAGATTTACAGCGCCTCTGGCAGGTGAAGACGCCGGACAGTTATCACCTGGAGTACGGCTACTCCTGCATGGGGTATGAGATTGCGGCGGCGATAGGCGCGAAGCTTGCCAGCCCGCATCAGCCGGTTTACGCCATGGTGGGGGATGGCTCCTACATGATGCTGCACTCCGAGCTACAAACCGCGGTGCAGGAGGGGATCAACGTCACCGTTTTGCTGTTTGATAATGCCAGCTTCGGCTGCATTAATAACCTGCAGATGGGGCACGGGATGGGGAGCTTCGGTACGGAAAACCGTCATCGAAATCCAGATTCAGGCCGGCTTGACGGGCCGCTGGTGAAAGTCGATTTCGCCCAGAACGCGGAAAGCTACGGCTGTCGCGCGTGGCGGGTCCACGACGAGCAGAGTCTGCTGGTGGCGCTGGAGGCGTCGCGGGCGCATCCTGGCCCAACGCTGCTGGATATCAAAGTGCTGCCGAAAACCATGACCCATGATTACGCGTCATGGTGGCGAACCGGTGATGCGCAGGTCGCGGGATCGCCTGCGGTGCGCAAAGCCGCCGAGCAAACCCAGGCGCAGGTGAAAAAAGCACGCCAGTATTAAGTATTTCCCGCCATAACGAAATTTTCATTTCATTTTCCCCTCACCCTAACCCTCTCCCCAAAGGGGAGAGGGATGGTGTGGTGCACTCTTTTCTCCCTCGCCCCTTTGGGGAGAGGGCAGGGGTGAGGGGTTAGTAGCACCTTCTTCCATGTTGTGAGATTGATAACAAAATTTATCTCAATCATCTCAAAAGTGTTAACCCGCACTCAAAAATATAATTTTCACTATTTATAAAAATGAAATAAATGTTTTATTTAAGGGGTCGTTAGTTCACAGCATTCACCAACACCGGGAGCCGTTATGTTTAACATTGCTTTACTGGGCGCTGGCCGAATTGGCCAGGTACATGCAGCTAACATCGCCAGCCACAGTGAGACCACGCTCTGGTCTGTGGTCGACCCGAATCAGGAATTTGCCACCCGCCTCGCCACGCAATATCAGGCTCGTCTGCAGAGTCTGGAGGACGCGATGAGCGACCCAAACGTTCATGCCGTGCTGATCGCGTCTGCGACGGATACCCACGCGGATCTGATTGAGATGGCCGCCCGCCACGGCAAAGCGATCTTCTGTGAAAAGCCGGTACACCTGGATCTTGCCCGCGTGCGCGACTGCCTGAAAGTGGTTAACGAGTACAACGTACCGCTGTTTATCGGTTTTAACCGCCGCTTTGACCCGCAGTTTCGCCGGGTCAAAACCGAGGTGCAGGCCGGGCGGATCGGTAAGCCCGAATCGCTGCTGATTATCTCCCGCGACCCGTCCCCGCCACCGGCGCAGTATGTGCGCGTTTCCGGCGGTATGTTCCGCGACATGACCATTCACGATTTTGATATGGCGCGCTTCATCATGGGCGAAGAGCCTGTGTCGGTGTATGCCCAGGGCAGCAATCTGGTGGATCCGGCGATTGGCGAGGCGGGGGATATCGATACCGCGTTTATCGTACTGAAGTATGCCTCCGGCGCGATGGCGACCATCGTCAACAGCCGCCGCTCTTCTTACGGCTACGACCAGCGCCTGGAACTGCACGGCTCAGAAGGCCTGCTGTGCGCGGGCAATATTCTTGAAAATCAGGTGCAGCACTACGGCAAACAGGGCTGCACCGGCGCGCTGCCGGAACACTTCTTCCTGCAGCGCTACAAATCCGCTTACGCCGCGGAATGGGAACACTTTGTTGCGGTGCTGCGCGGCGAAGCGACGCCTGACTGTAGCGGCGATGATGGTGAACGTGCGCTGTACCTGGCGGATAAAGCGCTGGAATCCCTGCGTAGCCAGCGTGAGATCGTCCTCTAAACACAACAACCCTACACAGAGAGACATAATAATGAAAAAACTGATCTTAGCCGCCCTCATCGCCATGACCGCCGGGGCAGCAATGGCCGAAAACGAGCAAATAGTTTTCAGTACACCAAACCTGGCGATGCCGTTTGAAGTTCACATGCAGCGTACTGCGGTAAAAGCCGCAAAAGAGATGGGCGTAAAGCTTCAGGTACTGGACGGGCAAGGCAGCTCGCCGAAACAGGTCGCTGACCTGGAAAACGCCATCACCCGTGGTGCGCAGGGGTTCATCGTCTCCCCGAATGACGTCAATGCCGTCTCCAGCGCGGTGGATGAAATTCAGGATGCGAATCTGCCCGTTGTGACGCTTGACCGCTCCGTCGACAGCCAGAAGAAGGTGCCGCATTTTGGTGCCAACAACTACAAAGGCGGCCAGGCGATTGGCGACTTCGTTAAAAGCAAATTCCCCAACGGGGCAGACATTATTCTGCTCACCGGCCAGCCAGGTTCTTCCTCCAACATTGAACGTACCAAAGGGATCCGCGACAGCCTGAAGGCGGGCGGGGACAAGTACAAGATCGTTGCCGATCAGACCGGCAACTGGATGCGTTCTGAAGGGATGCGCATTGTGGAAAGCGTTCTGCCGTCACTGCCGAAACGCCCACAGGTGATCCTCTCCGCCAATGACGACATGGCACTGGGCGCAATTGAAGCGCTGCAGGGCCAGGGCGTGAAGCCAGGCGAAATTCTGGTGACCGGATTTGACGCGGTCCCTGAGGCGCTGGCGCGCGTGCGCGACGGCTGGCTGGCGGTCACGGCGGATCAGCGCCCGGGCTTCGCGGTACAAACGGCGATGAGCCAACTGGTGGCCAACGTGCGTGAGAAGAAAGCCATCACCGGCGCGGACTACCCGCCAACGCTTATCACCAAAGAAAATCTGCAGCAGGCTGAGCGCATCAGTGAGGCCGGTAACTGATTTATCCGGAGCCGCCGCGCAGGTGGCGGCTCACTATTAAGGAGGAGCAGACCGATGTCGCAACCCTTACTGAAAGTGACCGACCTGGCAAAAAGCTTTTCTGGCGTCTGGGCGCTGAGTAGCGCACAGCTCACCGTCGGTGCCGGGGAGATCCACGCGCTGCTGGGAGAGAACGGAGCGGGGAAATCCACGCTGTTGAAAGCCCTGGCGGGCGCACAACCGCAAACGCGCGGGGATATCTGGTTCAACGGCGACACGCTGCCGGTGGACGATTCACCGGTTGAGCGGCAAAACAAGGGCATTATCACTATCTATCAGGAATTTAACCTGCTGCCCAATATGACCGTCGCGGAAAACATGTTTCTCGGGCGTGAGCCGCGTAAACGTAACCTGATTGTCGACGAAAAAGCGGTGAACCAGGAGGCGCAGGTGATACTCGATTATCTGCAGCTGAACGTTGCGCCAACCACGCCTGTCGCCCGTCTGAGCGTAGCCCAGCAGCAGATGGTCGAGATTGCCCGGGCGCTAACGCTGAACGCCAGGCTGATCATCATGGATGAACCCTCCGCGGCGCTGAGCGACAGCGAGGTGGAAAGCCTCCACCGCGTGGTGCGCGAGCTGAAAAACCGGGGGGTGAGCATTATTTATGTTACCCACCGACTGCACGAAGTTTTCCAGCTTTGCGATCGCTTTACCGTTTTCCAGGACGGCCGTTTCACCGGCAGTGGCGCCGTGGCGCAAACCAATGTCGAGCAGCTGATCCGTCTGATGGTGGGGCGTGACGTGGCCTTTAATCGTCGTCCCGCCAGCGAAACCCATCATGAAAACAAGCCGGTTCGTCTGGCAGTAAAAGGGCTGAGCCGCGAAAAACCGCCGCTGGATCCGCACGGCATTGCCCTGCATGACATCAGCTTCCATGTCCACGCCGGAGAAGTACTGGGCATTGCCGGTCTGGTGGGTGCAGGGCGCACCGAAGTGGCGCGCTGCCTGTTCGGGGCGGATGCCTTTACCTCGGGCAGCTTTGAACTGGACGGCGTCCCGTATCAACCGCGCGACCCAATGTACGCCCTTGAGCAGGGCATCGCGCTGGTCCCGGAAGATCGCAAGAAAGAGGGGGCGGTGCTGGGGTTATCGATTCGCGACAACCTGTCGCTCTCCAGTCTCTCTTCTCTCATGCAGTGGCGCTGGTTTGTGAATACCCGCAAAGAGGACGATCTGATTGAGTCCTACCGCAAGGCGCTGCAGATCAAAATGGTCAACAGCGCGCAGGAGGTGCGCAAGCTCTCCGGCGGTAACCAGCAGAAAGTTATCCTTGCGCGCTGCATGGCGCTGAACCCTCGGGTGCTGATTGTCGATGAGCCGACGCGCGGTATCGACGTGGGCACCAAGTCGGAAGTGCACCAGGTGCTGTTTGATATGGCCAAACAGGGCGTGGCGGTGATCGTGATCTCCTCCGATCTGCCTGAAGTGATGGCGGTATCCGATCGGATCATCACGCTCAGTGAAGGCCGGGTGACCGGTGAGATCCACGGCGACGACGCTAACGAAGAGCGGCTGATGACGATGATGGCCATCAACCACAACGCCCTCAACGCGGCATAACGGAGTTTTCCATGACGCAGATGATTTCTAAAACGCAGGTTCCGGTGAAACGCAGCGGACGCCTCGATCCCATCGCCTTCTTCGAGCGCTTCGGGGTACTGATTTTCATGATCCTGCTGCTGATTTTCTTTCAGTCGCAGAACAGCAATTTTTTCTCTGAACGCAATATTTTCAACATCCTGACCGAGGTGTCCATCTACGGGATCATGGCCGTGGGGATGACCTTCGTCATTCTGACTGCCGGTATCGATCTTTCTGTCGGCTCCATCCTGGCGGTCTGCGCCATGACCGCCGCATACGTGATTAAGGGCGACAACTTCACCACCGTTGATCCGAACGCCTGGGGCGGCATGAGCTGGCTGATTGGGCTGGGCATTTGTCTGGCGATGGGCACGGCGATTGGCTTCCTGCACGGCCTGGGCGTAACCCGCCTGCGCCTGCCGCCGTTTATCGTCACCCTCGGCGGGATGACCATCTGGCGTGGCCTGACGCTGGTGATCAACGACGGCGCGCCCATTGCAGGTTTCGACCCGGGTTACCGCTGGTGGGGACGCGGGGAGCTGCTTGGCATCTCCATTCCAATCTGGATTTTCGCCATCGTGGCGCTTGGCGGGTACCTGGCGCTGCATAAAACCCGCTGGGGACGCTTCGTCTATGCCATCGGCGGTAACCCGGAGGCAGCGCGCCTGGCGGGGGTCAACGTGAAGCGCGTGCTGGTGAGTGTCTATGTGCTGATTGGCTGTCTGGCGGGACTGGCGGGCTTCATTCTCAGCGCTCGTCTTGGCAGTGCGGAAGCGGTCGCCGGGATCTCCTTTGAACTGCGCGTTATCGCCTCGGTGGTCATCGGCGGCACCTCGCTGATGGGCGGCTACGGGCGCATTGGCGGCACCATTATCGGCTCCATCATCATGGGCATTCTGATAAACGGCCTGGTGCTGATGAACGTCTCGGCCTATTACCAGCAAATAATCACCGGATTAATTATCGTTCTGGCGGTGGCATTCGACACCTATGCCAAGAGCCGTCGCGGCGCATTGTGAGGATCAGGATGAAAGAGGTTCGTATTGGATTGATTGGCACCGGGTATATCGGCAAGGCGCATGCCATCGCCTATGCCCAGGCGCCGACGGTATTTACCCTGCGCGGCAAACTGGTGCGCGAGATGGTGGCGGAAGTGACACCCGCGCTGGCGGCAGAGCGGGCGCAGGCCTTTGGCTTCAACCGCTCAACCGGCGACTGGCGGGCACTGGTGGCTGACCCGGCGATTGATGTCGTGGATATATGCTCGCCCAACCATCTGCATAAAGAGATGGCGCTGGAGGCCATTCGCCACGGTAAGCATGTCTACTCGGAAAAGCCGCTGGCGCTGAATGCCCATGACGCACGTGAAATGGTGGACGCCGCGAAGCGGGCAGGGGTGAAAACGCTGGTGGGTTTTAACTACATGAAAAACCCGACGGCACAGCTGGCGAAAGAGATCATCGCCCGCGGCGAGATTGGCGAGGTGATCCACTTCTACGGTACCCACAACGAAGATTATATGGCCGACCCGCTTTCTCCCATTCACTGGCACTGTTTTAAAGAGACCGCCGGGCTGGGTGCACTGGGGGACCTGGCGGCGCATATCGTCAACATGGCGCAGTATCTGGTCGGGGACATTCAGCAGGTCTGCGGTGATTTAAAAATTGTTGTGCCTGAGCGCCCGGCGCAGGCCGGTTCGTCGCAAAACGTTGCGGTTGAAAACGAAGATCAGGCGCACGCGATGGTCCGTTTCTCCGGCGGAGCACAAGGGGTGATTGAAACGTCCCGCGTCGCCTGCGGGCGCAAGATGGGACTGTCGTACGTGATAACCGGCACCAAAGGGGCCATCAGTTTTACCCAGGAGCGGATGGCGGAACTGAAGCTCTATCTGCATGACGACCCGGTAAACCGCCAGGGATTCCGCACGCTGCTCGTGGGTCCGTCACATCCGGACTATGGTGCGTTTTGCATGGGGGCGGGCCATGGTATCGGCTTTAACGATCAAAAAACGGTGGAAGTACGCGACCTGGTCGACGGTATTGCCGCTGATGTGCCGATGTGGCCGGACTTTGAAGAGGGCTGGAAGGTTTCGCGGGTGCTGGACGCCATCGCACTCTCGCACCAGGAAGGCCGCTGGCTGAACGTGAACGACATTGTCTGATGAGGTATCAACGTGGAAAAGCAGTTTGATGTGATATGCATGGGCCGCGTGGCGGTAGACCTCTACAGTCAGCAAATTGGTGCCCGTCTTGAAGATGTGTCGAGCTTCGCGAAATATCTCGGCGGCTCGTCCGGCAACGTAGCCTACGGGACGGCGCGTCAGGGGCTGCGCTCATCGATGCTGGCACGCGTCGGTGATGAACATATGGGACGCTTCCTGCGAGAAGAATTACACCAGGTGGGCTGCGATACCAGCCATCTGATCACCGACAAAGAACGCCTGACGGCGCTGGTGCTCCTCGGCATTAAAGACCGGGACACCTTTCCACTGATTTTTTATCGCGATAACTGCGCGGATATGGCCATCACGGCCAGCGATGTGGACGAACGCTACATTGCCTCCGCACGGTGCCTTGCCATCACCGGGACCCATCTCTCGCACCCTCAGACCCGTGACGCGGTGCTGACGGCGCTTAACTATGCCCGCCGTCACGGTGTTCGCACGGTGCTGGATATCGACTACCGGCCGGTGCTGTGGGGGCTGACCTCGTTAGGGGACGGGGAGACGCGCTTTATTGCCGCGGAAAACGTGACCCGTGAACTGCAGGAGGTGCTGCACCTTTTCGACGTCATTGTCGGCACCGAAGAAGAGTTTCACATTGCAGGTGGCAGTACCGATACCCTGCAGGCGCTGGGTCGCGTGCGCGCCGTGAGTAACGCCACGCTGGTTTGCAAGCGTGGAGCGCTTGGCTGTTCGGTGTACACCGACGCTATACCGCCCCGGCTGGATGAGGGTCTGACGGTGACCGGCGTGCGCGTTGAGGTGCTGAACGTGCTCGGTGCGGGCGACGCGTTTATGTCCGGCCTGCTGCGCGGCTACCTTAACGACGAAGGCTGGGAGCAGGCCTGCCGCTATGCCAACGCCTGTGGTGCGCTGGTGGTTTCCCGCCACGGCTGTGCCCCGGCGATGCCGAGCAAGGCTGAGCTGGACGACTACCTGTCGCGTGCGGCGTCGGTGCCGCGTCCCGATCTTGACGCGCGCCTGAACCATCTGCACCGCGTCACTACCCGCCGCCGCGAGTGGCCGGAGCTGTGCGTGATGGCCTTCGATCATCGCAGCCAGCTGGAAGATATGGCGTTGCAGTGCGGGGCATCCCTGAAGCGCATCCCGGCGCTGAAGCAGCTTATTCTGCAGGCCAGCCGTGAGGCGGCCAGCAGCGCAGGGCTTGAGGGCAAAGCCGGCCTGCTGTGTGACGGCACTTTTGGTCAGGACGCCCTGAACGCGATTACCGGCGAAGGGTGGTGGATAGGCCGCCCTATTGAGCTGCCGGGCTCCCGGCCGCTGGAGATGGAGCACGGTAACATCGGCACGCAGCTCATCAGCTGGCCGCAGGAACATGTGGTGAAATGCCTGGTCTTTTTCCATCCGGAAGATGCGCACGGCCTGCGTCTGGAGCAGGAGCAGAAAATCGCTGAGGTCTACCACGCCTGCTGCCAGTCCGGTCATGAACTGCTGCTGGAGGTGATCCTGCCTGCGAGCATGCCGCGCAGCGATGAGCTTTACCTGCGCGCCATCTCGCGTTTTTACAACCTGGGGATCTCTCCCGACTGGTGGAAACTGCCGCCGCTCTCTGCCGATGGCTGGACGGCGCTGAGCGAGATTATTGAACGTCGGGATCCGCACTGCCGTGGCGTGGTGATCCTCGGGCTGGACGCCCCGGCTGAGCAGCTTCGTGCTGATTTTAAAGCCGCCTCGGGACACGCGCTGGTGAAGGGCTTTGCCGTAGGACGCACGCTGTTTGGCGATGCGTCCCGTGCATGGCTGAAACACGATATTGACGATGCGCAGCTGGTGGCACGCATCCGGGACAATTACCTGCAGCTTATCGCCTGGTGGCGCGAGCGCGGACACGCATAATTCAGGAGACGACAATGAGTGTGCAATTAGGCATTAACCCGCTGACATGGACGAACGACGATCTGCCTTCACTCGGCGCGGAGACGCCGCTGGATACCTGTCTGAGCGAAGGGAAAGAGGCCGGTTTTGCCGGTTTCGAACTGGGCAATAAATTCCCGCGTGAGGCGCGCCTGCTTGGCCCCATTTTGCAGCGCCACGATCTGCAGCTGGTCTCCGGCTGGTATTCAGGGCGTCTGCTGGAGCGTAGCGTGGAGGAGGAGATTGCCGCCGTGCAGTCCCACCTGACGCTGCTGCGCGAACTGGGGGCAAAGGTGCTGGTATTCGCCGAAGTGAGCGGCTGTATTCACGGCGAGCAACAGACGCCGGTTCATCTTCGCCCGCGCTTCCCGCACGCGCGCTGGCAAGAGTACGGTGAGAAGCTGACCGCTTTTGCCCGCTACACGCAGCAGCAGGGGGTGCAGATTGCCTACCATCACCATATGGGAACGGTCATTGAGTCCGCTGAAGATGTCGATAACCTGATGACCCATACCGGTGAAGAGGTGGGCCTGCTGCTGGACACGGGCCATCTGACCTTTGCCGGGGCTGATCCGCTGGCGGTGGCCCAGCGCTGGGCATCGCGCATTAACCATGTTCACTGCAAAGACGTGCGCGCCGACGTGCTGGCGGACGTCAAAAACCGCAAAACCAGCTTCCTTGATGCGGTGCTGAGTGGGGTCTTCACCGTACCGGGTGACGGCTGCGTGGACTATCCGCCCATCATGCGGCTGCTGAAGGCGCAGGATTATCACGGCTGGCTGGTGGTGGAGGCGGAGCAGGATCCTGCTATCGCTCACCCGCTGACCTACGCCCGTCTGGGGTATAACAACCTGAGCCGTCTGGCGCGCGACGCCGGGCTTATCTGAGGAGGTGACATGTCACGTCTGTTATCACGCTGGCAACCGCCGAGTGCGGAGGGCCGTACCCAGTCCGTCACGCCGGAACGCGCGGGCTGGGGATACGTTGGCTTTGAAGCGTATGAACTGCAGGAAGGGCAGACGCTGACGCTGCCCGCCGTCAGCGAAGAGCGCTGTCTGGTGCTGGTGGCCGGACGGGCCTCTATCAGCACACCTACCGCGCAGTTTACTGACATCGGCGAGCGGATGAGCCCGTTTGAGCGCATAAAGCCCTGGGCGGTCTACGTCACGCCGCAGGAGACGGTGCAGATTAAGGCGCTGACGACGCTGGAGCTGGCGGTCTGTGCCGCACCCGGCAAAGGGACCTTCCCGACACGGCTTATCGCTCCGCAGGATATCGACGCGCAGGCGCGTGGCAAAGGCCATAACCAGCGCTACGTGCACAACATTCTGCCGGAAGATCAACCCGCCGACAGCCTGCTGGTGGTTGAGGTCTGGACCCACGAAGGCTGCACCAGTTCATACCCGAGCCATAAGCACGATACGGATAATCCACCGCAGGAAACCTACCTGGAGGAGACCTACTATCATCGCCTCAATCCCGGGCAGGGGTTCTGCATGCAGCGGGTCTATACCGACGACAGGTCGCTGGATGAGTGTATGGCCGTTTATAACCGCGACGTGGTGATGGTGCCGAAGGGGTACCATCCGGTGGCGACGCTGGCTGGTTATGACAGCTACTATCTCAACGTGATGGCCGGTCCGGTGCGAAAATGGATGTTCACCTGGGAAGACGATCACGCGTGGATCAACCGCGACTATCCACGTTGACGTTGCAGAAGCCCGCACCCCGCGGGCTTTTTTTATCAACATTATCCTGTCTTGCGCGTTACCCACCAGAACACCAGCGCCACCAGGCTCACCGCTGCGCCAGTCAGGCAGACGCCCTGCCAGCCCGCGATGGCATACGTCATCGTGGTGCTCAGCGCGCCCAGACCGCTGCCGACGGCATAAAACAGCATGTAAAGCCCGACCAGCCGGCTATGCGCCTCGGGGCGGGCGCGAAAGATCAGGCTCTGGTTGGTGACATGCAGCGCCTGCCCGCCCAAATCGAGCAGCACGATGCCAATGAGCAAAATACCGAGCGAACGATCCATCAGTGAAATCGGCCACCACGCCAGGAGTAACATGACCAGCGCAGCCGCGCTGGTGCGCCGGGCATATCCTCGATCGGCCCACTCGCCGGCCCGGGTTGCCGCTAACGCGCCTGCCATTCCGGCCAGGCCAAAAGCACCAATGGCGGTATGCGATAAGTTATAGGGTGGGGCACTTAACGGTAGCACCAGAGCGCTCCAGAAAATATTGAACGCAGCGAACATCAGTAAAGCCAGTACGCCGCGCACCTGCAGGACTTTTTCTTCCCGCAGCAGGGTCAGCATTGAGTGAATCAGGCCCGGGTAACTCATCGTTTCAGGCACCGCAGGCAAGCGGGGCAGCCTCCACCACAGCGGAAACGCAATAATGATCATCAGCCCGGCGGCAGAGAGATACACGCCACGCCAGCCCGCGATATCACTGATGCCTCCGGAGACGACGCGGGCCACTAACAGGCCCATAAATACCCCGCCTTGTGCCGCACCAATAACGCGGCCTTGCTCATGCGGCGACGCGGCGTTGGCGGCATAGGCGATAAGCCCTTGCGTCATGGCCGTTCCTGCCATGCCGGTGGCGAGCATACCCGCCAGCAGCATCGTTGACGTCTGCGCCATGCCGACCGCGACCAGAGCGGCCACCAGTACGACAAGCTGTAGCGCCATCAGGCGCCGGCGATCCACTTTATCCCCCAGAGGAACCACGAACAGCAGAGCCAGAGCACAGCCAATCTGCGTGGCGGTGACCACGCCGCCAATGGCACCATGGCTGATGCCAAAGTCTCTGGACAACGCGTCAAGCAACGGCTGTGCGTAATAGACGTTGGCCACGCTTAAGCCGCTGGCGAGGGCGAACAGCCACACCAGGCTACGCGGCATGTCGCCTGAGCGGACGTGCCCGGTTTTTCGATCTGACGGTAGTGGTGACGCGTGTGACATGTTCAAATCCTCGCCCTGGGTAATGTGGTTTTAAAAAGAAACCAGTTGAAGGCTAGGCTATGCAGTTTTAAAATGCAACCAGTTATTATTGACTGACCTGCCGAGGTAACGCTGTGCCGTCTCGTAAACCGATTGAACAGGAATTCTGTCCCGTTGCCCGCAGCGTCGATCTGATTGGCGATCGCTGGTCGCTTCTGATTGTGCGCAATGCTTTTGACGGCATGCGCCGTTTCGGGGATTTTCAGCGGGATCTCGGGGTTGCGCGTAACATTCTGGCTGACCGGCTGCGCAAGCTGGTCGACGCGGGCATTCTCGCGATGCAGGGGGCGTCGGACGGTACGTCGTATCAGGAATATGTCCTGACGGACAAAGGCGAAAGCCTGTTTCCCATCGTCGTTGCGCTTCGCCAGTGGGGAGAGCAGCATCTGTTTGAACGCGGGGAGCGCCACTCGCTGTTGATCGACAGGCGTACCGGCAAGCCGGTTCCCCTGATGGCGCCAGCAGCGCAGGATGGAACGGCGCTGAAGGCGCAAGATACTGAAGTGCAGAAAGCGAAGTAACTCACCCTTCGCAAGCCCGCTCATCGCGGGCTGTTGTGTCATTCTTAATGGTTTGTGATTGCCTGCTCAATCGTGCGGGCAATATCATCCGGCTGACTCACCATCGACACGTGGCTTGCTGCCACTTCCGTGGTTTTCGCGTGGATCGTTTTCGCCATCGCACGTTCAAGCTCCGGGTTAATCATCCGGTCATTTTTGCTGACCACAAACCAGCTTGGCTTTTCATGCCAGGCCGCATGGCCCACTTTTTCCGCAAACGCGTCGGCCTTGATCGGCCCCTGAGTGGCTGCAATCGTCTGCTGTTCAACGGCGCCTGCATCCGGTGCGAAGTCTTTCATCACGGCTTCTGGCGGGAGATACAAATACCCGTCTGCCGTTTTTGCGATATCCGCGCTCCCCGCTGGCGGTGGGTAACTTCCCGCCAGGTCCGCCGTCGACTGGCCGGAATCAGGCGCAAAGGCCGCTACGTACACCAGGGATTTTACCCGTGCATCGTTGCCCGCTTCGCTGATCACCGTTCCGCCCCAGGAATGACCTACCAGCACCACATCGCCCTGCGCCCGTGCAATGGCGCGCCGGGTGGCGGCAACGTCATCTTTAAGCGACGTGAGCGGCAGTTGGACGGCGATCACCTCGGTATGCTGTTTTTGCAGCCGGGTAATGACCTTGTTCCAGCTGCTGCCATCGGCAAACGCGCCATGGACCAGCACCACGCTGGTTTTGCTCTCAGCAAAGGCGCTGGCGGAAAGCGCCAGCAGACCCGCCGTCAGTACAGAGCGTGCTTTCATTGTCTGGCTCCTTAAAAATGATGGACCGTTGCGTGAGGCGGTACGGTGAATTCAATGGTTTTATGGTCGATGGGTTTATGCGTGGGGTCGGCCAGAATTATGGTCACTTTATGCTTCCCGGCGGGTAACCCAACCAGAATGATTGGCTCTCCGCTGGTATCTGCCCAGTGCCAGGGGGCGTCATCGACCACGACATGGATATGGCCGATACGTGGCGTGACCTTCAGCGCATCGGGCCCGAATACCGGCTCGATGCGCAGGTTTTCAGCCCGGTATTGAATAAAGACCGCCCCTTTGCTCAGCGGGCCGGCAAGCGGTGGATCGACAATCAGCTTAGCGGCCGGCTGTGGACGTTCCAGCGGGGCAACAGCGGCAGGGCCGTTGACGTCGGCAGCGCTGAGGTTATCCAGTGGTGCGGCCCAGGAGCAGGTTGCTGACGCCAGAACAAGTGCAGGGAGCAGTAAATAACGACGGATCATCTGAGTCTCTCCTCAATCGGTTTCAAATTCGGTTTTAAACAATGACAGACACAGAAAACCATTTTTATGTATCCGGGATGTTTGCGGGGAACGGCGTTTTGTACCGGCTTGTCAGCGTGGCGCTCCGGATACAGTGGGATACATTTCATCATTTCGCGCGGGGTCGGCACTGCGCACAATCGCTATCGCCAGCCCGGCAATCACCAGCGTCAGCGCGGTGGAAACCCACATTGCGCCGGCGATCCCCAGCGTTTTATTTAGCCATGCATAGGCAAACGGCGATGCCGCGGCCATAAGCTGTGCGGGAATGAGCAGCATGCCGGTACGGCGGGCATAGCTTTCGGCGCTGAAAAGCGTCAGCGGCAGGGTGGCTTTTACTATCGTCATCAGCCCGTTGATGGCGCCGTAGCCCAGCACAAAACCGGCGGCACACCCGACAAACAGTGAGCTGCTTAACCCGATAACAAAGCAGAGCGGCATGGCGAGGGCGGTCAGGCGCGTGAGGTTGAGCGGGGTTAAGCGTGCACCCGCCAGCACCTCCGTGGCGCGTGCGCCCGTCTGGCCAACTCCCCACAGCATGCCGATGGCGACCGGCAGGCCAAAACTGGCAATGAACTCTGGCAGATGGGTGGACGTGCCGTTAGAGACAAAGGTCATGAGGGCAATAAACGTGGCATACCGCCAGCCGTTACGCCGTTCCTGGCGCACGGGCGGCGCGGTAACGTGCGGGGGGGCCGCCAGCCGCTGGTGGGGAAGCGTGCGAATCAGCACCGCACTCAGAAGGCCAAAGAGGGCGTAGATCTGCAATGCGTGTTGCCAGCTCATCACTTTCAGCAGCCCCTCACCCAGCGGCCAAAAAACCGCTGAGGCCAGCCCGCCTGCGAGCGTGATGCGCGAGATCGTTCTGCGTGCCTGCTGGCCGTACAGGTTCACCAGCGCGGCGAACAGCGCATCATACAGCGACAGCCGCATCCCGATACCGGCAACCAGCCAGGCACCGTACCAGCCGAACAGCGTCTGCGTATATGCCATGCCCGCGCAGCTTGCGGCAATCAGTAACGTTCCGCTCATCACCACGTTCTGCCCGCCAGCGTACGCCAGCAGTCGGGCGACAAAAGGGGAGACCATCGCCATTACCAGCATCGCCAGCGTCAGGCCGAGGTAGAGCTGCGGTGATGACCACCCCCGGTCGGCCACAATCGCCTGGGCAAAGGTCCCGGGCATATAAAACGAGATCCCCCAGTTGATAAGCTGATGACAACCTGCCCGGAGGGCGAGGTGACGGGGAAGGGCAGGTGTTTTCATTGTTTTTCATTCCGTTATGCAGTTGTCCTGAGCATAGCGAGCGCGCTATTGTGCTGGCAGGTCAGTCACCTTATGCGCTGTATAAGAGAAACTTTGAATGACAACGCTCAACCTGGGCTATCTCGCGACGTTCCGTCTGGTTATCCAGCGCGGCAGTTTTTCCGCGGCGGCGGACCTGCTGGGCATTTCCCAGCCGGCCGTCAGCCTGCAAATCCGCCAGCTGGAGCAGTTTCTGCAAACCCGGCTGGTAGAGCGTACCGGGCGGGGTATCAAACCCACGGCTGCCGGGCAGGCGTTGCTGGTGCACGGGGAGCGTATTCAGCAGGCGGTGGATGAAGCCATTCGGTCCGTGAGTGAGTTCAGCCACGACGTGAGTGGCACCATTACGCTTGGCACGGGCGCAACGGCCTGCATTCATCTTCTGCCGCCGCTGTTGCAGCAGCTCGGGCGTGACTATCCGCTTCTCAGAGTGGGCGTGACGACCGGCAATACGCTCGACATCGTCCGGGCAATTGAAGAAAACCGACTTGATATGGGGCTGGTGACGTTACCGGTGAGCGGAAGAGCGCTCGACGTTACGCCGGTGATGGACGAAGAGTTTGTTTTTATCGCGTCGCTGGACCAGCAGGACGGTTTTCAGTCGTTGACGCCGGCTGCGTTGCACGCGCAGCCATTCATTGCTTTTGAATCAGGCAGCGGCACCCGGGCGCTGATCGACGGCTGGTTTGCTGCCGAGGGGCGAATCCTCACGCCGGTGATGCAACTGGGCAGCATCGAGGCGATCAAGCGGATGGTACGTGCGGGGCTTGGCTACAGTATCGTGCCGCGTATGGCCGTAGACCTGGCGGCTGACCGCGAAGGGCTATGCGTGATGTCGCTCACGCCCGTGCTGCAGCGACAGCTGGCTGTGGTGATGCGCCAGGATAAAATCCTGAGCAAAGGAATAGCAGGGATAATTCGGATATTACAAAATCCTTCGACGCGTTAGCGATCGGCTGAATCAACGGTCAGGCTGGATTGCTGTGACTGGGCCTTGTCCTGATGGTGATACCAGGCGCCAATAGAGGAGTAAACGAAGCGGCCGAAGAAAAACAGGAAGCTGATAAGCAGTATGATGCGGGTCATCCGGGTGTTGAACTGATGTCGTTTTCGCATACGCGTGGCCTGACTCACTGTGTTTTTCCTGGGCATGCCCTTTTGGGCGACAGGGATATTAAGGCACAGCGGGAAGAGAGGGTCAATTCGCAAATGTGTAAATAACCGTCAACAGTTACATTAATTAATGTTATTGAAATTAATAATTGCATTTACCATATTGATAATATGAAGAAAACTATTTCAAAAAAAATGTAAGAAAGGATCGTTTGAGTAAATTAGTTTGATTTAAGTCAACGGTTTCCCTGGCCTGGTATTTAAAATCCCACCTCCATGCTGTTCGCCCCGCACGTTGTCGGGCGGCAGGTACGTCAGGTTGGATGCCTGTCTTCATTTCCCTCCGGAGCGAAAGGGGTTTAAACGGGCATCTATGAACATTATTTCTTTCCTGAAAAACAATAAAGACCGCTGGTGGGCTTTACCGCTTATTTTACCGGTGGGTTTACTGCCTGTATTAAGCGTTGCCAATACCTTTACCCGATTGGGCGATGGTCTGGTGGCACTCTATTATTTACCTCTCTCCTTTCTGCTTTCGGTGATGATGTTTTTTGGTCTGGAAGCGCTTCCCGGCATCGTATTGTCATTGTTCATCCGCTACTACCCGTCGGTTGGGTTGTTCGAAACCATCGCCGGCATTTTTCATTTTATTGTCCCCGTTGTGCTCAGCTGGGGAGGGTATCGGGTGTTTGCGCCCAGACGCAGCATGACGGCTTACGGGGATGTCAGACTGATGGCGCAGCGTATCTTCTGGCAGGCCTTTTGCCCCGCGACGCTGTTTCTGCTGCTGTTTCAGTTTGCCCTCTATCTGGGGGTGTATGAGAGCCGTCAGAGCCTGGAGGGGTTGACCCCGCTTAATATTCGCACGCTGATTAACTATCAGGCGCTGCTGGTCAGTGGGCTGACGGGCGTGCCGTTAAGCTATTTATTGATCCGTCTGATTCGCCATCCGCGGTATATCAGAAGTCTTGTCTCGCAGGTGCGAATGCAGATAGACAAAAAGGTGACGGTCATTGAATTTCTGCTGTGGGCCATTGCGCTTGGCGGGCTGCTTACCCTGCTGCTGCTCCCGATGAACGAAAACAGCTCGATTTTCACCACCAACTACACCCTGTCGTTGCTGATGCCGGTGATGCTCTGGGGAGCGATGCGGTTTGGCTATAAGCTGATGTCGCTTATCTGGACCCCGGTGCTGCTGGTGTCTATTCACTATTTTTATCGTTATATCCCTCAACAGTCCGGGTATGACATTCAGCTGGCAATTACCTCTTCCAGCTATCTGGTCTTTTCGTTTGTGGTGATTTACATGTCGATGCTGGCCACCTGCCAGCGCGCCGCGAATAAACGTTCCCGCAGGCTGGCGCTACTCGACCCGGTTGTCCATATGCCGAACCTGCGGGCCTTGTCGCGCGATCTTGCCAAAAACCCGTGGTCGGCGCTCTGTTTGCTGCGCATTCCGGAGCTGGAGGTGCTGGGCCGAAATTACGGGGTATTGTTGCGGATCCTGTATAAACAGCAGCTGGCGCAATGGGTCAATGGCACCTTGCAGCCCAGCGAGCGGGTCTATCACCTCACCGGCTGTGACCTGGCGGTTCGCCTTAACGCGGAATCGCACCAGCAACGCATCGAGGCGCTGGACGAGCATATTAAACAGTTCCGCTTTGTCTGGGATGGGATGCCGCTGCAGCCTCAGGTGGGCGTGAGCTACTGCTATGTACGCTCACCGGTGACCCACCTCTATCTGGTCCTCGGTGAACTGGGGGTGATTGCCGATCTGTCGATTTCGACCAACCATCCGGAAAATCTGCAGCAGCGCGGTGCTGTCCATCTCCAGCGTAGCCTGAAGGACAAGGTTGCGATGATGAGCCGTCTGCAAAGTGCGCTCGACAGTAACGCGTTTACTCTGCTGGTCCAGCCGGTTTGCGGCGTGCGGGGCGATTGCTACCACGAGGTGTTGCTGCGGATGTCGGATGCAAACGGGGCGTTGCTCTCTCCCTTGCAATTCCTGCCCGTCGCCCAGGAGTTTGGTCTGTCGTCGCGGGTTGATTTGTGGGTACTGGAGAACACGCTACGCTTCCTGGCAGAGCATCGGGTACATCTGCCCGGCCAGCGTTTTGCCATTAATCTGGGCCCTTCCACCGTGTGCCGTGCGCAGTTCCCGGCTGAGGTGAGTCGTCTGCTGGCGAAATACGCCGTGGAACCCTGGCAGCTGATATTTGAAGTGACCGAGTGCAGCACCTTCGGCAGTGGAGAGCAGGCGCTCCATACCCTCAGGCAGTTGCAAAAAATGGGGGTACGCATTGCGATTGATGATTTCGGTACCGGCTATGCGAGCTATGCGCGGCTGAAAAGCGTGGACGCCGATATCCTTAAGATAGACGGAAGCTTTATCCGCAATATCGTCAACAACAGCCTGGACTATCAGATAGTGGCCTCGATTTGCCATCTGGCGCGAATGAAGAAAATGCTGGTGGTCGCCGAGTATGTCGAAACAGAAGAGATACGTAGCGCGGTTCACGCGCTAGGTATCGATTATGTACAGGGTTATCTGATTGGCAGACCGGTGGCGCTTGAGTCACTGCTGGAAGCAGAGGCGTCGCCGGTCGAGGCCTGAGGGGTTACGCCGCGACGTCTGAGCTCTCTTCTTCGATTTTGAGTAGCCAGCCGGTGACCGCTTCCCAGTACTGCTGCTCTTTTTCCAGATCCAGCAGCACCAGCGCATTCTGGCTAAACCAGTCTGGCGGGAAGCTCAGGGTCCAGTGGTTGTCATCCGTTTTGAGCTTCAGCGTGGGCGGGGTGGTCGTGGCCTGACGCTGGTTATTGAGCAGCACGCCGAGACGCAGCAACTGGATAAGCGGCAGGAATTGCTTCTTCTTAAACAGCGTGAAGCGCGGCAGATCGTCAAGCTTGATGGCTTTACGATGGTAGCGCACCAGGGTCGCCATCATGGTTTGCTGCTCCTGGTTGAAGCCAGGCAGATCGCTGTTTTGCAGGATATAGGCTGAGTGGCGGTGCATTCCGCTGTGGTTAATATTCAGTCCTACTTCGTGCAGCATCGCTGCCCATTTCAGCAGGGCGGCAAGCTGCGGATGCGCCAGCTTAGGGTTCTGCTCCTGCCACTGGTCGTATATCTGAACGGTTGTTTCCAGCACGCGCTTCGCCTGTTCACGGTCGATATTGTACTGGTTTGCCAGGCTTTGCGCGGTGCGGCTACGAATATCCTGATGGCGGAAACGGCCTTCCATTTCATACAGCACACCTTCACGCAGCGCGCCGTCGGAAAGACGCAGCTCTTTAATTGCCAGCGCATCAAATACGCCGCACAGGATAGCCAGCCCCGGTACGAATACCGCTTTGCGCTCGTCGGAAAGACCCGGCAGGCTTAAGGCGTCAAAGCTTTTATGTTTCAGCACCTCTTCGGTCAGCAAGGTCAGGCGCTCAGGGGTGATAAACCCATCTTTTTCACCCATCGCCAACAGCACTTCATGTGCCGCTTTGATGGTGCCCGATGCGCCCAGCGCTACGTTCCAGCCCTGAATACGGTACTGCCAGGCCAGGTTCTCCAGTTTCTGGATAGCGGCCATGCGCGCGCGCTGGAAGTTTTCGCGGCTGATTGCGCCACCCGGGAAATACATCTGCGCAAAGCTGACGCAGCCCATACGACGGCTTTCGACCAGACGCGGCTCAAAATCTTCGCCGATCACCAGTTCCGTAGAGCCGCCGCCGATGTCGATGACCAGCTTGCGCCCTTTTTCCGGCTGAGTGTGTTCAACACCCATGAAAATCAGACGGGCTTCCTCGTTACCGGAGATGATCTCAATGGGGTAGGGGATCACTTTTTCGGCCCGCTTGAGGAATTCTGGCGCATTCAGCGCCTGGCGCAACGTGTGGGTGCCCACAATGCATACGCTGGAGGGCGAGAAGCCCTGCAGGCGTTCAGCAAACAGCGACAGGCAGTTTAAGCCTCGCTCCATTGCCTCTTCGCTGAGCATGCTGCGCTCATCAAGACCATCCGCCAGGTGTACACGCTGTTTCAGACGACCGATGATCTGCAACGCGCCATCCACCTCACGGGCGATGACCATGTGGAAACTGTTAGAACCAAGATCGACCGCGGCGAATTCCTGCGGGCGTGGGGTCTTATCATTTATCGGCATAGGTTAATCGGGTTGCTCGAGTGATTTGATATAGTCGTAAATCGCCAGTTGCGACCGCACTTTACGGCGATTGCCGCGCGGTACATAGCGGTTACTGAGTTCTTTGTCGATATAGCGTGCTTTCACCGTATCGCTGAACAGAATCTCGATGATATCGAGGATCTGCTGCTTCAGCCGCGGATCCAGGAGCGGTGTCGCGACTTCAATTCGGTAGTCAATATTGCGCGTCATCCAGTCTGCAGAAGAGAGATAGACCTGTTTATCACCCGCATTATCGAAAATATAGACCCGATCGTGTTCCAGGTAGCGGTCAACAATGCTGATCACGCGAATATTGTCGCTAATGCCTTCGAGTTCAGGGATCAGTGAGCACATACCGCGTATCAGCAGATTGACCGGAACGCCGGAGCTGGACGCCGCATACAGACGATCCACCAGTCCTTTGTCGACCAGGTTGTTGAGTTTCAGCGTAATGCCCGACGACAGCCCTTTCTGGGCATTGGCGATCTCTTTATCGATCATGTCGTACAGCAAGCGGCGTGAGTTCTGCGGCGAGACCAGCAGATAATCGAAGCTGACCGGGCGGTACGGGTTCTCAATAAAGTTGAACACCCGGCGAACCTCGTTAGTGATGCGTGCATCGGCAGTCAGCAGCGAGTAGTCGGTATAAATTCGCGCGGTTTTTTCGTTAAAGTTCCCGGTCCCGATGTGGGCATAACGCACCACGTCCTCCCCCTCTTTACGGGAGATAAGGAACAGCTTGGCGTGAATTTTCAGCCCAGGTGCTGAGAAGATAACGTGGACACCGGCTTCCGTCAGACGGCGCGCCCAGTGAATGTTTGCCTCTTCATCGAAGCGCGCCTGCAGCTCAACCACCACGGTCACTTTTTTGCCGTTGTGCGCCGCATGGATCATCGCGTCGATGATGCGGGAATCTTTTGCCACACGGTAGATGTTGATTTTGATCGCCAGTACGTTCGGGTCGAACGAAGCCTGACGCAGCAGTTCCAGCACGTGTTCAAACGTATGATACGGATAGTAGAGCAGGACATCGCGCTCGCGAATGGCGTCGAAACCGTTGCGGAATTTATCGAACCAGAGATGGCGCAGACGCGGCAGCGGTTTGTTCACCAGATTGGCCTTGCCGACGTTCGGGAAGCCAATAAAGTCTTTAAAGTTATGGTAACGACCGCCCGGCACGATGGAGTCATAGCGAGAAATGGTCAGCTTGTCGCGCAGCATTTCCACCATGGCATCTGGCATATCGCGCTGATAAACAAAGCGCACCGGCTCCGCCGTCAGGCGCTGTTTCAGGCTGGATGACATCAGCTCCATCAGGCTGGCTTCCATCTCGTGCACCAGATCGTATTCGGCGTCACGGGTCATCTTCATGGAGTAGGCGTTTAACGCGTCGTAATCGAAGAAGCCCTTGAAGATGTCGTCCAGGCAGTAACGCAGGATGTTATCGAGCAGGATCATTGGCTTGCGTCTGCGCGGGGTTTCCGGCGGCAGGTTCACAAAGCGCGGCACCTTATCGGACGGGATCTCAAGCAATGCGTAACGAATCGTGTCGCCACGAATAATTTCCACCGCGAGGTAGGTGTAGTCATCTTTCAGGAACTGCACCAGATCGGTTTCGCGGTTGATCAGAATAGGGGTAATGTGCTGGCGCAGGTAATGTTTGAAATAGTGGCGCAGCCAGGTTTGTTGGTTAACAGAAAGCTGACGTTCGTTAATCAGGAAGATTTGATTGCGTGCCATTTCCAGCAGCAGTTCGTTATACAGGCCGTCAAACTCCTGATCGGCTTTCAATACGCGCGACTGAATTTTGCCCAGCAGATGGCGCGAGTGAGAGTTTAAGCCCTGTTCTTCGCTGATGATGATTCGCCGTTTCAGTTCGGCAAAGCGAACCTTGTAGAACTCATCCAGGTTGTTGGAATAAATCCCCAGAAAACGCATACGCTCAATAAGCGGGTTACTTTTGTCTGCCGCTTCCTGGAGTACACGTTCGTTGAATGCTAACCAGCTTAGCTCTTTCTCGATATATAACTTTTCCTGACCCATTACAGCTCACACTCCAGTTCAATCACAGGACGTGGTAAATCCGTCTCGTCCTTATTATGGCGAGCATTTCCACGATATGTCCAACAGTGCCAGAAAAGTATGACAGTTATTTTTTTTCTGGGAGATTTTAGAGGGTTGGGGGAAGGGCATGTCGGGAAGCGCGGTGCTCACCCGACAGTGAAGACCACAGGCCCGTGCAGGCGTCGCGCCGCCGGGCACATCAAACAAACTACTCGTCAGCGGCATAACCCTGTGCAGGGAGCCTGATGCCGTCCAGCCAGGCGGCACCGTCGCGCATCTGAAGACGCCCGTCAACAAACCAGCTTACCACCAGAGGATAAATGGCGTGTTCCTGCGTCTGCACGCGTTCGGTAACGTCGTCTTCGCTGTCACCTTCAAAGACCGGCACCTTTGCCTGCAGGATCACCGGCCCGCCGTCCAGCTCGTCGGTAACGAAATGCACGGAGGTACCGTGCTCTTCATCGCCGTTTTCCAGAACCTGACGATGGGTGTGCAGGCCGGGATACTTCGGCAGGAGGGAAGGGTGGATATTCAGCAGACGACCAGCGTAGTGCCCGACAAAGGCCGGGCTCAGGATACGCATATACCCCGCCAGCACGACAACGTCAGGCGCGTAGGCATCAATCTCCTGAACCAGTTCCCGGTCAAACGCTTCACGTCCGGAGAACTGGCTGGCTTCCAGCGCGTGCGCGGGAATGTTCTCTTCCCGGGCACGTTCAAGGCCGAACGCGTCGGCCTTATTGCTGAATACTGCCCGAATGGTGCCGTTGATTTTCTTCTGTTTGCAGGCGTCAATTATCGCCTGCAAATTGCTTCCGTTACCGGAAATGAGCACCACAATGTTTTTCATTCAATGACCACACGCTGTTCGGAATCGGATGCTTTGATAATACCGATTTTCCACGCGTTTTCACCTTTGTCGGTCAGCAGTTTAATCGCCTTATCCGCTTCGCTTGCTGGCAGCGCGATAACCATGCCCACGCCACAGTTAAAGGTGCGGTACATCTCGTGTGAACTCACGTTGCCCGCAGTCTGCAGCCAGTTAAAGACGGACGGCCACTGCCAGGACGATTCGTCAATCACCGCCTGGGTGTTGTCCGGCAGTACGCGCGGAATGTTTTCCCAGAAGCCGCCACCGGTCAGGTGGGCAATGGCGTGAACGTCAACCTTCTCGATCAGCTCCAGCACGTTTTTCACGTAGATGCGAGTCGGCGCCAGCAGATGGTCAGCCAGTGGCTTGCCATCAAGCTCGGTGGTCAGTGGATCGCTGCCGCTCACGTCGAGGATTTTACGCACCAGAGAGTAGCCGTTCGAGTGCGGGCCGCTGGAGGCCAACGCGATCAGCACATCACCATCAGCCACTTTACTGCCGTCGATAATTTCTGATTTTTCTACTACGCCAACGCAGAAGCCCGCGACGTCATAATCTTCGCCGTGATACATACCGGGCATTTCGGCGGTTTCACCACCGACCAGCGCACAGCCAGACTGCAGACACCCTTCGGCAATGCCGTTAATGACGCTTGCTGCGGTATCCACGTCCAGTTTTCCGGTCGCGTAGTAATCCAGGAAGAACAGCGGCTCTGCGCCCTGAACCACCAGGTCGTTAACACACATCGCGACCAGATCGATACCGATCGTGTCGTGACGTTTTAAATCCATCGCCAGGCGCAGTTTCGTCCCTACACCATCAGTACCCGAGACCAGAACAGGTTCACGATATTTTTGCGGCAGTGCGCACAGTGCGCCGAATCCACCCAGACCACCCATCACTTCCGGGCGGCGGGTTTTTTTCACCACACCTTTGATTCGGTCAACCAGCGCATTACCTGCGTCAATATCAACACCGGCATCTTTGTAGCTGAGAGAAGTTTTGTTGGTCACGGCTCAAGTCCCCACGCGATTGCATAGCTAGTAAGAAAAATCGGCGCAATTCTAACAGTCCAGGCAAACGTTTGCGAGCCTATTCTCGGCGAGAGGATTTTTTTTTCAGCAGGCCCTGCGAATGCGCCTAAAGTTGAGTCTGTTCACGAAAATGAAACCGGTTTCGGTTTTCTCCTTGCAACAAAAAGCCCCTTTGCACATCATCAGGATGAAACCGGTTTCTGTAATTGTTTTTGCAGAAAATAACGCAGAATGAGGGAAAGTGTATGTCTGGATTCAAAGCAGATTTTCTGTGGGGCGGTGCGGTCGCAGCGCATCAGCTGGAAGGGGGCTGGAACGAGGGCGGTAAGGGGATCAGCGTTGCCGATGTGATGACTGCCGGCGCGCACGGCGTGCCGCGTGAAATCACCAACGGCGTGCTGCCAGGGAAAAATTACCCTAACCATGAAGCCATCGATTTCTACCATCGCTATAAAGAAGACATCAAACTCTTTGCCGAGATGGGCTTCAAATGCTTCCGTACCTCCATCGCCTGGACGCGTATCTTCCCGAAAGGGGACGAGCTGGAGCCTAACGAAGCTGGCCTGAAATTCTATGACGACCTGTTTGACGAGTGCCTGAAGTATGGCATCGAGCCGGTTATTACCCTTTCCCATTTCGAGATGCCGTTCCACCTTGTCACCGAATACGGTGGCTGGCGTAACCGTAAGCTGATCGACTTCTTTGTTCGCTTTGCGGAGGTGGTGTTCAGACGTTACCAGCATAAAGTGAAGTACTGGATGACCTTTAACGAGATCAATAACCAGGCCAACTTCCACGAAGACTTTGCACCGTTTACCAACTCCGGCCTGAAGTACGAGCCGGGCGAAGACCGCGAGCCGGTGATGTTCCAGGCGGCACACTATGAGCTGGTGGCCAGCGCCCTGGCGGTGAAGGCCGGGCGCGACATTAACCCGTCGCTGCGGATCGGCTGCATGATTGCCATGTGTCCAATCTATCCGCTGACCTGTGCCCCGGACGATATGATGATGGCGATGAACGCCATGCACCGTCGCTACTGGTTCACCGATGTCCACGTGCGCGGCAAGTATCCGCAGCATCTGCTTAACTACTTTGCTCGTCGCGGTTTCACGCTGGATATCACAGAAGAAGATAACGCGGCGCTGACGCAGGGGTGTGTCGATTACATTGGCTTTAGCTATTACATGTCTTTCGCCACCAAAGCGACGGCGGATAACCCGGAGCTGGATTACGACGAAAGCAAGAGCCTGGTCTCCAACCCGTACGTGCAGAAATCTGACTGGGGCTGGCAGATTGATCCGGTGGGCCTGCGTTACTCCCTGAACTGGTTCTGGGATCACTATCAGCTGCCCCTGTTCATCGTGGAGAACGGCTTTGGCGCCATCGACGTGCAGGAGAGCGACGGTTCGGTGAATGACCAGTACCGTATTGATTACCTTGCCGCGCACATCCGCGAAATGAAAAAAGCGGTGGTCGAAGATGGCGTTGATCTGATGGGGTATACCCCGTGGGGCTGTATCGACCTGGTGTCTGCCGGAACGGGTGAAATGAAAAAACGCTACGGCTTTATCTTTGTCGACAAAGACAATGAAGGTAACGGTACCCTGAACCGCAGTAAGAAGAAGTCGTTTGACTGGTATAAGCAGGTGATAGCCAGCAACGGCGACACTCTTTAATTCCAGCAGAGTAAAAACGCAAAAAGCCGGAGCTTGCCCTCCGGCTTTTTTGCCTCTAAAACACTTTGCTTGATGTACGTCAAGCAAGTTGGGTATGGTGCAATCCGAAAAAAGCGGTATAATCCCGCGATTTTTTTGCGGTTGCCCCCTCAGAGGAGAAAGAGAATGAAGATTGTGGAAGTGAAGCACCCACTCGTTAAACACAAGCTGGGCCTGATGCGTGAGCATGACATCAGCACGAAGCGTTTTCGCGAACTGGCTTCTGAAGTCGGCAGCCTGCTGACCTATGAAGCGACCTCTGACCTGGAAACGGAAAAAGTGACCATCGAGGGCTGGAACGGCCCGGTTCAGGTTGAGCAGATCAAAGGTAAGAAAATTACCGTTGTGCCCATCCTGCGTGCCGGCCTCGGCATGATGGAAGGCGTGCTGGAGCACGTGCCAAGCGCGCGCATCAGCGTGGTCGGGGTTTACCGCGACGAAGAGACCCTGGAGCCGGTACCGTACTTCCAGAAGCTGGTGTCTAACATCGACGAGCGTATGGCCCTGGTGGTTGACCCGATGCTGGCGACCGGCGGTTCAATGATTGCCACCATCGACCTGCTGAAAAAAGCCGGTTGCAGCAGCATCAAAGTGCTGGTGCTGGTTGCCGCACCAGAAGGTATCGCGGCGCTGGAAAAAGCGCACCCGGACATCGAACTCTATACCGCGTCTATCGACCAGGGGCTGAATGAGCACGGGTACATCATCCCGGGGCTTGGCGATGCCGGCGATAAGATTTTTGGTACTAAATAATCGAATAATGATAATGAAGCCGACTTTGATAGTCGGCTTTTTTTTGAATAAAACGCCAACAACAATACTACTCAGAGGAAAACACTATGACGCGCCGTGCTATCGGGGTGAGTGAAAGACCGCCGCTTTTACAGACAATCCCGCTTAGTCTGCAGCACCTGTTCGCCATGTTTGGCGCAACCGTGCTGGTGCCAATCCTGTTTCACATTAACCCGGCTACCGTGCTGTTGTTCAACGGTGTGGGTACGCTGCTTTACCTCTTTATCTGTAAAGGCAAAATCCCTGCCTATCTCGGCTCAAGCTTCGCCTTCATTTCACCGGTTCTGCTGTTGCTGCCGCTGGGGTATGAAGTGGCGCTGGGCGGCTTCATTATGTGTGGCGTCCTCTTCTGCCTGGTCTCTTTCATTGTGAAGAAGGCAGGTACCGGCTGGCTGGACGTTATGTTCCCGCCTGCCGCAATGGGGGCCATTGTCGCCGTCATCGGTCTGGAGCTGGCGGGCGTAGCGGCCAATATGGCCGGCCTGCTGCCTGCTGACGGGCAGTCACCGGATTCCAAAACCATCATCATCTCGATGGTGACACTGGGCGTAACGGTGTTTGGTTCCGTGCTGTTCCGCGGTTTTATGGCGATTATCCCGATCCTGATCGGTGTGCTGGCGGGGTACGCGCTCTCCTTCGTGATGGGCGTTGTTGATACCACGCCCATTGCTGAAGCGCACTGGTTCGCACTGCCAACCTTCTATACCCCGCGCTTTGAATGGTTTGCCATTTTCACGATCCTGCCCGCGGCGCTGGTGGTTATCGCTGAGCACGTAGGTCACCTGGTGGTGACGGCAAACATCGTTAAACGTGACCTGATCCGCGACCCGGGTCTGCACCGCTCGATGTTTGCCAACGGCCTCTCTACCATTATCTCCGGTTTCTTTGGTTCTACGCCTAACACCACCTACGGTGAGAACATCGGCGTGATGGCGATTACCCGTGTCTACAGCACCTGGGTTATTGGCGGCGCGGCAATCATCGCCATCCTGCTCTCCTGCGTGGGCAAACTGGCGGCGGCTATCCAGATCATTCCGGTACCGGTAATGGGAGGCGTCTCTCTGCTGCTGTACGGTGTGATCGGCGCGTCCGGTATTCGCGTGCTGATTGAATCGAAAGTGGACTACAGCAAAGCGCAAAACCTGATCCTCACCTCCGTGATCCTGATCATCGGCGTGAGCGGCGCGAAGGTGCACATCGGTGCGGCTGAACTGAAAGGCATGGCGCTGGCGACCATCGTGGGTGTGGGCCTGAGTCTGATCTTCAAACTGATCTCCGTCCTGCGCCCGGAAGAAGTGGTGCTGGATGCTGAAGACAACGAAAAAGCGTCACATTGATCGTAAAACCGGGCGGACGATCCGCCCGGTTCTCTCCTTGCACGTTCCGTGCTAAACTCACCGCCGATTTTATGTAAGATCTGGTTGAGGTACTTCTGAACGGACCGGCACAGCTCTCTCTGCCACTCTATCTCCCTGACGACGAAACTTTTGCGAGTTTCTGGCCGGGTGATAACCCCTCTTTACTGGCTGCACTGCAAAACGTGCTGCGTCAGGAACACAGCGGATACATCTATATCTGGTCACGCGAAGGCGCGGGGCGCAGCCACCTGTTGCATGCCGCCTGTGCGGAGCTTTCCGCGCGGGGTGATGCGGTAGGCTATGTGCCGCTGGATAAACGTACCTGGTTTGTGCCTGAAGTCATGGAGGGAATGGAACATCTCTCACTGGTCTGCATCGATAATATCGAATGTGTGGCGGGGGATGAGCCGTGGGAAATGGCGATCTTTAACCTCTATAACCGCATTCTGGAGTCGGGGAAAACCCGGCTGCTGATCACCGGCGATCGTCCGCCGCGCCAGCTGAATCTGGGGCTGCCGGATCTGGCTTCCCGTCTGGACTGGGGGCAAATCTACAAGCTGCAACCGCTGTCGGATGAAGACAAACTTCAGGCGTTACAGCTGCGCGCAAGATTGCGCGGCTTTGAACTCCCGGAAGACGTGGGGCGTTTCCTGCTCAAGCGCCTGGACCGGGAAATGCGCACGCTCTTTGATACGCTCGATCAGCTCGATCGCGCTTCGATTACCGCGCAGCGCAAGCTGACCATTCCTTTTGTAAAAGATATTCTGAAGCTGTGATGCGCTTTTCTCCCTCTGCCTGGCGCAGAGGGAGAACCAGTGCCACTGGCTAAAACTCACCTGTCTTCCAGCAAATGCTCAACCAGAAGTGGAATGGGTCTGCCCGAGGCCACGCTTTTTCCATTCTCACGCCACAGCGCCGTGCCGCTAATATCCAGATGGGCCCATGGAATGGTCGGCGGGCAAAAATGGTGTAACAGCCAGGCCGCCGATGCGCTGATCGCCGCATTATTGGGTGGGGTATTGCACAGGTCGGCGATGGCGCTGTCGGTCTGTTTTTTTAACCGTGCATCCAGCGGCAGGGACCACACCTCATCACCGCTCCGTTTCCCCGCGCGGGTGAGCGCCTGACGCAGCGCTTCGTCCTGCGTCATTAACCCACTCAGCTCGTACCCCAGCGCTTTTACGACGGCACCGGTTAAGGTCGCCATATCAATAATATAGCGAGCCTGCGGATGACGCTGGCTGGCCCAGGCGATCGCATCCGCCAGTACCAGCCGGCCTTCGGCATCGGTATTGTTGATTTCAACCGTGATACCGTTGCAGGCGCTGGCCACCGTGCCCGGCTGCATCGCATCCGGTCCTATGGCGTTTTCCGCCAGCGCCAGTACGCCCATAATACGAACCGGCAGGCCGAGTTCTGCCACGCTCAGCATCAACCCGAGCACGTTCGCTGCCCCGCACATGTCATATTTCATGGTGTACATGCCCGCGCCTTCCTTCAGCCACAGGCCACCGGTATCAAACGTTATGCCTTTGCCCACGTAACAGCGTACCGGGCCATCAGCGATGCCGTTATAGTGAATGGCCAGCAGCCGCGGTGGACAGGTCGCGCCTTTACCGACGGCATGCAGAAGCCCCAGACCCTGTTCAATAATTTGCTTTTCATCAAGCACTTCACACCGCAGGGCGGGGAAGGCGGCGCACAGCTTTTGCGCTTCGTCGACGACATACTGCGGCGTACAGCGATCGGACGGCATATCCGCCAGACGTCGCGCGGCGACCATTCCTCGGGCAATGGCCTGCTGTTGCTGGAAGAGAGCGTCCAGCCTTTCACGCTGTTGCGGATGACACAGGGCGGTGACATGGCGAAGGCGAACGCTTCTTCCATCGGCTTTCTTAAGCTGCAGATCGCGAAGGTCATACGCCTGGTTAAAGAGAAAACGCAGAACCTGCGTCAGCACCCCCTCGTCAATATCCGTGACATCCAGTACCACATCGGCGCTGACCGGGGCTGCCAGCAGTGGACGGAGGGCGGCGAGTAACCCTTCTGTCAGACTGTCCTGCCAGAGCGCATCCGGCAGCAGCGTGATTCTGGCAAACGGAGCACAGCCGAAGCGGGTATCCGCGACGGCGTTTTGTTCACGCATTTCAGCGATGAGTGCGGTGTCCGGCAGTAACGCGCAGGCGGCCCGGGCAATAAGATGACTCTGGGGCTTTGCGTCTGCAAGGGCGATGATAAGCTCAAAAGTAATCATTGTGACTCCTCAACTGGCGCGCGGATCCGCGCGGCATAGGCCTGCATCCATTCCTCATCCACGGGCTGATAGTGCGTTTTTTCCCGCAGGCGCTCGGCGCGAAATACGGTGAGAGGCTGGCGGGCCGTTGCCACCACAAATGAGAAGGTTTTGATGTTGGTTGCGGCGCCGAATTCGCCTTTATTATTCATGCACACCACCGAGAGATCGCCCGCGCGGCCAAAGCGCGACATCAGTTTGTCTTCCAGTTCGAAGACCACCGAGTCCGCCGCCTGCTGCGGTGACATGCCCTGTGCCATGCGGCGAACAATTTCGTAGCTGGTGCAGCCTTTCATCAGGTCTTCCCCCACGCCGGTGGCGGTGGCGGCACCGGTTTCACTGTCGCAGTAAAAGCCGGAGCCGATAATCGGCGAGTCGCCAATACGGCCGCGCTTTTTCATAAACAGACCGCTGGTGGAGGTCGCCACGCTCATCGACCCCCTTTTGTCGAGGCCAATAATCCCGACGGTGTCATGCCCATCGTACGGGCTTAAGCCTTTGTCCAGCGTCTCCCGGCAGCGCTTACGGTAATGCTGCATCGCGCGGTCGGTAAGCATGGTTTTGTCGGCAAACCCCTGACTCAGCGCCCATTCGCGCGCGCCCTGGCCGACCAGCAGGCTGTTATAGCGCTGGCGGCTTAGCGCATGGGCGACACGCACCGGGTTCGCAATATCAACCAGATCTCCCACGGCCCCAAACGCAAGCGTATCGCCATCCATATACGCCGCGTCCAGTTCGACCTCGCCATTTTCGGTTGGCAGCCCGCCGTAGCCGACGGATTTATACAACGGGAAGTCCTCGACGGCAGCAACGGCATCGACCACCGCTTCTGCTACCGGTTTCCCCGCGGCCAGCGCAGACGCAGACTCCGTGACCCCTTCAAGCGCCATTCGCCAGGTTGCGATAATTCCCCACATGCTTTACTCCTGTTTTGCAAGGGTTGGGTCGGTTTGCGTCACGGTGGCAATCTCCGCGGCGCGGTATTGTTTATCCACGATACGCATGAAAGGCAGATACAGCATGGCGCCAATCAGCAGGTTGATAAGCTGCATCACGCTGCCGCTGAGATGCCCCGTGACGATAAACCCGCTGATTACCGGCGGTAACGTCCAGGGGATAAACACCCCGGTGGTCACAGCGACGGCACCCATTTTCATCGCGGCATATTGCACGGTAACCAGGACCAGCGGCACCAGATTGAACGGGATCAGCATGATGGGGTTCATGATAACCGGCAGACCAAACAGAATCGGCTCGTTGATGTTAAACACCGAGGCCCCCGCGCCGAGACGCGCCACCTCGCGCATGTTTTTGCTGCGGGCAAAAATCAGCATCGCAATCACCAGCGAGAGCGTTGCCCCTGCGCCACCCATCCAGATCATGTCAAAAAACTGTTCGGTGATAATGTGCGGCGGCGTCGTACCCGCCTGAATGGCGGCGATGTTATCGGTCTGGTTCTCCATCCACAGCGGGCGAATGATGCCGTTGATCATTGAACCGGAGTTAATGCCCACAGACCACAGAATGGTGATGCTGAACACCGTCATCAGCGCGCCGAAATAGGAGGTCCCGTAGTGGCGAACCGGCGTGGCGACCACTTCGTAAATAAACTGGTGAATGGTGTTGTAGTGAGTGTTTTCGAAAATGATGCGGATAATAAGCACCAGAATCATTACCAGCAGGGCCGGGATCAGCGCGGCGAACGACTCCTGCACCGCCGGCGGCACGCCATCAGGCATTCTGATGACCAGCTTTTTGCGCTTCAGCCAGCAGAACAACTCCGTCCACAGCAGAGAGCCAATCATCGCCACGAACAGCCCTTTGCTGCCAATCCACTCCACCGGCATGACCGTGATACCGCCGTTTTCGGCCACTTTGATAAAAGGTGTCAGGATTAAAAAGGCGACCAGAGCCAGAATGCCGCAGGAGATGCGATCTTCGCCGTAGTGTTCAGCCAGGCGAAACGCCACCAGGAAGCTGATAAACAGCGACATGGTTGAGAACACCGCGTTGAACGGAATTTCAATGATGGCACTCCAGCTTTCACCAAATGCCTGAGACATAAACTGCTGATAGGTTTGGTTCGGAAAAGAGGAGATGACCAGCAGAATCGAGCCGACGATGATAAACGGCATGAAGGAAACATAGGCCCCGCGTATGGCGCCCAGATGCCGCTGTTGCGCGGTTTTGGCCGCCAGCGGCATCAGTTTTGCTTCAAGAAATCCCAGAACATTGTTCATTGTGAACTCCGTACAAGATTGAGGGGTGTTGTTATGTTATGTCTGCGGATTATCAGTGAAGCGCGGTGGCTGAAAGGTGAAACAGGTCACAAAGCACTCGCTAAGATATTATAAATCTCATGAGATTAGTTATGGAGTTACAGCGATGGAAATCAAATTGCACGCCAATGCCACCACCACGCCGCGGATCCGTCGCTATCTGCAACAATCCAATAAAAGCGACAGAGAACTGGCTGCGGAGCTGGGTATTTCCGTGACGACCGTGCGGCGATGGCGCAATCGCGATCGGGTTTCTGACCACCATACGACCCCAAAATTGATACACAAAGCGATGAGACAAGAGCAGGTTGACCTCGTTAATGCCCTGCGTGATATCACGGGCGCACCGCTGGATGAACTCCTGCTGCTGGTTAACGCGGTGCTGGGGATTTCCGTTTCGCGGGCGACACTGAACCGATATCTCCGTCCCGCTCCTGCGAAACGCAAAGGCGTTGAACTTCAGGGGAAAAAAGCGCTAAAGGCAGGCGTTTTACCCACAAAACTGCTGGTGCATCACCAGCCTTTATCGCTGCATATGGATGATGGCGGGGAGCAGCATCTGCTGTGGGGGCGCGAACCGGTGAGCGGCTGGTGTTATGCCCGGCTCTATGCGGGAATTTCATCACAGCTGCTGAACAACTGGATGTGTGAGTTGCTGAACGCCTGTCCGGCTGGTATCCAATCTGTTGAGACTTTCGGTTTTGAACCCGACTTACCCGCGGGTGAACCTCTCGTAAAAGTACAGCCGACCAGGCACAAGGCCGTGCAGGTTGCGGTACCGCTCGGCGACATCATTCCACGAGTGAATGCTGTTCCGTTAGGGCAGGTGTTGATCGAGATGTGCGAGTTTTACAATCGGGGCAAAGCGCAGAAAAAGCTGGGAGAGAGCACGCCGCAGGCCTTTCTGGAAGCGCTGCGGCGTAAGGATTAGAGAATCTCGAGCACCTCTTCCGGCGGGCGTCCAATACGCGCCTGGCCGTTTGCGACCACAATGGGGCGCTCAATCAGTTTCGGATTTTCAACCATCGCCTGAATCAGCTCAGCCTCGGTTAGACGACTGTCATTCAGATTGAGCGACGTATACAGGTCCTCTTTCTGGCGCATTAGCTCTCTGGCACTGCCCATTCCCAGCATGTGCAGCAGCTGACGAAGCGTCTGTGCATCTGGCGGTGTCTCCAGATACAGCACCACTTCCGGGTCAATGCCGTTCGACTTCAGCAGGCTAAGGGTGTCACGGCTCTTCGAGCAGCGTGGGTTGTGGTAGATTTTTACCGCGTCTGTCATGACCTGAATTCTCCTTTATTACATCTTCTCGTACGGCTTAAAGCGCTGCTGCAGACCGCGAAGCTGATCGATACGTGCATCGTAACGGGCCTGTTGCAGACTGCCGAGCTTAACCTGGGAACTGGCACTGCTCAGGAGGGAAATCGCCTGATCAAGACGTCCCACCAGGGCAAAGCCTTCGGCGCGTGCCGCAAGCTCTTGATCGCGGTTGCCCAGCTGCGCTTCTGCCTGGGCAAGCAGATCCCAGCCGTTCTGATCGTCTTTATTGTTAAAGGTGTAGCGGTTCAGAATGTTCGCCGCTTCAGCAGGCTGACCACCCTGTAAGTAAGCATTCGCCAGGTTAAGCTGCAGCACCGGGTTAGTCCGCACCTCTTTTGCCCCTTTCAGGCGATTAATCGCATCGGTGGCTTTTTTCTGCCCCAGATCGATATCCGTGGCGAGATCGAGATACCACGGGTTATTCGGATCGGCGGCGAGAAGTGGCTGCAGCGTTTTACGCGCTTCGTCATATTTGCTGGCTTCCATCGCCTGTAACGCCTGGCCATACTGAGCCGCGTTTTTCTCACGCACGTTGCCTTTCGCCAGCGCATCCAGCAGGTCGCTGGTCAGCTGGTTACGCCCGGAATTGTACATTCCAAGCGTTCGCACTTTTGCCATGTAGAAATCCTGCGACGACTGAACCACGACCGGGCGCATCTGGTTGGCACGGTTACGCGCATCCGACAGACGGCTTTCCGGTAAGGGGTGCGTCAGCAAAATTTCCGGCGGACGGGAGGAGTAGCGCGCCTGGTCGAGCAGCTTTTCGAGGAAGCTCGGCATGGCCTGCGGGTCAAAGCCCGAACGTTGCAGCACCTGAATGCCAATACGATCCGCTTCCTGTTCATTTTGCTGGGTGAAACTGATCATCCCCTGACGTGTTCCCGCCAGCGTACCGGTTAACGCCGCCATCCCGGCCTGCGGGCTGGCCATTGCCAGCAGAATGGAACCCAATGCGCCAACCCAGGTCAGCGGAGCGTTACGCTTCTGGTCTTCCATTGCACGGGCAAGGTGGCGCTGGGTGACGTGAGAGATTTCGTGCGCCATGACCGAGGCCAGCTGACTTTCGTTATCAGAGTAGCGGAATAACGCCGAATGCAGCACCACGTTGCCGCCAAAGAAGGCGAAGGCGTTGATTTCGTCATTATTGATTAAATAGAAGTGGAAGGGGGTTTTTACCGAGTTGGCGTGCGCGACCAGACGCATGCCCAGCCCGTTAATGTACTGAACCAACAACGGGTCGTTAATCAGCGGCGCGCTGCCACGCAGCTGACGAACGTAATAATCCCCCATCTGCATTTCCTGCCCAATGGAGAGCGTGCTTCCTGCTGTAGTGCCCATGTCCGGCAATGAATCGGACGAGTCAGCGAAAGCTGGCAACACCTGACCGACCGTCAGTGCGGCAATCAGTGTCGCAACCAGTGTTTTTCTCAACTGCCTGAACATAACCACTGTCCTGTATTTGGGATGTGCTAATTTGACCGATGAACCGGCATATCGTTCATCTCCACTGCCCTGCGAGTGTAGCCGTGTTGAGGCATGAAGAAAATCCCATTCATCAGGGTTTTGCGGATCGTGGCAGGGAGACAAAAAGCGAAAGTCTTTTTTGTGACAGTTAGATACAATTCACGTTCTCACTCCCGCCATCCGATTCAGGGAAGGGTTGTATGCTCGAAATGTTAATGCAGTGGTACCGCCGTCGGTTTAGCGACCCGGAAGCCATTGCTTTGTTGGTTATTCTGGTCGCCGGATTCGGCATTCTGTTCTTCTTCAGCGGTCTTCTCGCCCCCCTGCTGGTCGCGATTGTGCTGGCGTACCTGCTGGAGTGGCCAACGGCGCGTCTGGAAAATATAGGCTGTTCCCGTCGCTGGGCGACCAGTATCGTCCTGGTGCTGTTTGTCGGCATCCTGCTGTTAATGTCGTTTGTCGTTATGCCTGTGGCCTGGCAACAGGGGATTTACCTTATCCGCGATATGCCCGGCATGCTGAATAAGCTTTCCGATTTTGCCGCCACGCTGCCGCGCCGATATCCCGCCCTGATGGATGCCGGGATCATTGATGCGATGGCCGAAAACATGCGCGCCCGCATCATGACAATGGGCGATTCCGTGGTGAAATACTCCCTGGCGTCGCTGGTAGGGTTGCTCACGCTGGCCGTCTACCTTGTCCTCGTTCCGTTAATGGTTTTCTTCCTCGTCAAAGATAAAGAGCAGATGCTGAACGCGGTGCGGCGCATTCTGCCGCGTAATCGCGGGCTGGCCGGGCAGGTGTGGGAAGAGATGAACCAGCAGATCACCAACTACATTCGCGGCAAAGTGCTGGAGATGATTGTGGTGGGTGTGGCTACCTGGATTGGTTTTTTAATTTTCGGGCTTAACTACTCGCTGCTGCTGGCGGTGCTGGTGGGGCTGTCGGTGCTCATTCCCTACATCGGTGCCTTTGTGGTGACCATTCCGGTTGTCGGCGTTGCGCTGTTCCAGTTTGGTCTGGGGACCGAGTTCTGGAGCTGCTTCGCCGTGTACCTGATCATTCAGGGACTGGATGGCAACCTGCTGGTGCCGGTGCTGTTCTCCGAAGCGGTGAACCTGCATCCGCTGGTGATTATCTTATCCGTGGTGATTTTCGGCGGGCTGTGGGGATTCTGGGGCGTGTTCTTTGCCATTCCGCTGGCAACGCTGATCAAAGCGGTGGTTCACGCGTGGCCGGATGTGCCTGCGGTTGAGGATAAGTAGATAGTTGTGCGGCCTGATACCCTCTCCCGTGGGGAGAGGGGCAAATATCAAAAACGGTAACCTGCGTTACCGTATTGCATTTACCGCGTAGGTCGGGTCAGGCGAAGCCGCGGCCCAACGATCAGGCGCTTTGTTTGAGCCAGTTCAGCACCACGTCGTGGTGGTTGCTGGTTTTGAAGTCATCAAACACATGTTCAACTTTACCGTCAGCGTCAATCAGGAAGCTGATACGGTGAATGCCGTCGTAGGTTTTGCCCATAAAGGTCTTCTCGCCCCAGACGCCAAACTGCTCGCATACCTGGTGGTCTTCGTCAGAAAGCAGCGTGAAGTTAAGCAGCTCCTTTTCAGCAAATCGTGACAGCTTTTCTGGCTTATCGGTGCTGATACCCAGCACTTCCACGCCGACTTTTTTCAACTCGTCCATGTTGTCGCGTAAGCCGCAGGCCTGTACGGTGCAGCCCGGGGTCATGGCTTTCGGGTAAAAATAGACCAGAACACGCTGTCCCTGGAAGTCGGTCAAATTTACTTGCTCACCATCCTGGTCAGGTAAGCTAAATTTCGGTGCGATGTCACCGGCTTTCAGTGGGTTCATTACTCAACTCCATCCTGTTCATGCTGCGAATAATTGACGACGCTTATACTGCCTTGCGCGTTTAATTCTGTACAGAGGGCTTTGAACGCTTGCTCGATATTTGACGCATCCTGCGAGGCAGGACTGTGCGCGGTAATCTGAATAAAAAGGGTGGGAATGGCGCTGCCGTCACCCGGCTGCGTTCGGGAAACGAGTTCGGCAATATTCATCTGATGGCTGTCAAATAACGCGGTGAAGCGCTCAATCAGATGGGGTGAATCGGGGACTTCAACCTGCACCCAGACGGTCGCGGGCAGGGCCGGACGTGGGCGAGCAGTGGTGCGTTTCATCACGATCAGCAAATCCAGCTCCGCACCTTTGAGCGGCAGGGTCGATTCGATAAGGGTAATGGCATTCCATGTCCCGGACAGCAGCATAATAAACGTGAACTCTTCGCCCAGCATAGCCAGACGACTGTCCTCGATATTACAGCCGCAGCTGCTCACATGGCGGGTGATGGTGTTCACGATACCCGGCCTGTCAGCACCCAGCGCAGTGATAACCAGGTAATGTTGTGATGAGGTTGTCAAACCTGTTCTTCCTTTGCATGGTTAAGTCTTCCTAAGGAAAGCATAAAAAAAACATGCATACAACCGCCTGAGGGCCTCAGGTCGCTTGCTTTTATTACAGTTCCAAACGTACCATTGAGGCTCTTGTTCGCACAGAGGATGGCTCATGTTCACGGGAAGTATTGTCGCGCTTGTTACACCGATGGATGAAAAAGGTAATGTCTGCCGGTCAAGCATGAAGAAGCTGATTGATTACCATGTCGCCAATGGAACCTCGGCGATCGTTTCGGTAGGGACTACCGGTGAATCTGCAACGCTAAGCCACGAAGAGCACGGCGATGTGGTGATGCTGACCCTGGAACTGGCTGACGGGCGTATCCCGGTCATCGCAGGGACAGGCGCTAACGCCACGGCAGAAGCTATCAGTTTGACCAAACGTTTTAACGACAGCGGCATCGTGGGCTGTCTGACGGTGACCCCTTATTACAACCGTCCTACTCAGGAAGGTCTGTTCCAGCATTTCAAAGCCATCGCAGAACATACTGACTTGCCACAAATTCTGTATAATGTGCCGTCCCGTACTGGCTGCGATATGCTGCCGGAAACCGTTGGTCGTCTCTCGAAAGTAAAAAATATTATCGGGATTAAAGAGGCGACAGGGAACTTAAGCCGCGTTCATCAGATCAAAGAGCTGGTTTCAGACGACTTTATCCTGTTGAGCGGCGATGATGCGACCGCACTGGACTTTATGCAGCTCGGTGGCCATGGCGTGATCTCCGTAACGGCGAACGTTGCGGCCCGCGATATGGCTGAAATGTGCAAACTGGCGGCTGCCGGTCACTTTGATGAAGCTCGCGTGATTAATCAGCGTCTGATGCCGTTGCATAATAAATTATTTGTCGAACCCAATCCGATCCCCGTGAAATGGGCGTGTAAGGAGTTGGGACTTGTAGCAACCGATACGCTGCGTCTGCCAATGACACCGATTACCGACCACGGTCGTGAAATTGTCACAGCAGCGCTGAAGCATGCCGGTTTGCTGTAGAGTTTAGGGAGATTTGATGGCTTATTCAGTACAGAAGTCGCGCCTGGCGAAGGTTGCGAGTGTTTCGCTTGTTATGCTGCTCGCTGCCTGTAGTTCAGACTCGCGCTACAAGCGCCAGGTGAGCGGTGATGAATCCTATCTGGATGCGACCCCGCTTGCTGAACTTCACGCACCGGCTGGTATGATCCTGCCGATTCAGAACGGCGATTACAATATTCCCGTGACCAACGGCAGCGGCCTGGTCGGTAAAGCGCTCGATATTCGTCCGCCAGCACAGCCTCTGGCGCTGGTGAGCGGGGCGCGTACCCAGTTCACCGGTGACACGGCGTCGCTGCTGGTTGAAAGCGCCCGCGGTACCACCCTGTGGCCGCAGGTTGTGAGCGTCATTCAGGCGAAGAACTACACCATCGATAAACGTGATGATGCCAGCCAGACCTTAACCACCGACTGGATCGAGTGGAACCGTCTGGACGAAGATCAGCAGTACCGTGGGCGTTATCAAGTCTCCGTTAAACCTCAGGGTTATCAGCAGGCGGTTACCGTTAAGCTGTTGAACCTGGAGCAGGCGGGTAAACCGGTTGCGGATGCCGCATCAATGCAGCGTTACAGCACTGAAATGCTGAACGTGATTGCCGCGGGTCTGGATAAGAACGCCAGCGACGCCGCTAACGCAGCGCAGAGCCGCAACGGCGCGACGTTTGACGTTCAGAGCGGTGCGGATGACACCGGTCTGCCAATGCTGGTTGTGCGTGCACCGTTTAACCAGACCTGGCAGCGCCTGCCAGCGACGCTGGAAAAAGTGGGCATGAAAGTGACCGACAGCACCCGTTCAACCGGTAGCATGACGGCAACCTATAAGCCGCTGTCTGACAGTGCATGGCAGGAACTGGGTGCCACCGATCCACAGCTGGCTTCCGGCGACTACAAGATTCAGGTAGGTGACCTCGATAACCGCAGCAGTCTGCAGTTTATCGATCCGAAAGGCCACACGCTGACCCAGTCGCAGAACGATGCGCTGGTGGCCGTCTTCCAGGCTGCATTCAGCAAATAAATACGAGGGCTGGTTAATCCAGCCCTTTTTATTTTCGTGCTACGCAAACGTGTGCGTGGCATAATATCCCCAGTTTTGAACACCAATCATCACACCAGGAGTAATGAAGATGCAGAAGCAAGCTGAGTTGTATCGTGGCAAAGCGAAGACCGTATACAGCACGGAAAACCCGGATCTGTTGGTGCTCGAGTTCCGCAATGATACGTCAGCAGGGGATGGCGCACGCATTGAGCAGTTCGATCGTAAAGGCATGGTGAACAACAAGTTCAACCACTTCATTATGACCAAACTGGCCGAAGCGGGTATCCCGACCCAAATGGAAGCGCTGTTGTCCGATACGGAATGTCTGGTGAAAAAACTGGATATGGTTCCGGTTGAGTGCGTCATTCGTAACCGCGCAGCAGGCTCCCTGGTGAAGCGTCTTGGTATTGAAGAAGGTATTGAGCTGAATCCACCGCTTTTTGACCTGTTCCTGAAAAACGATGCCATGCACGATCCGATGGTCAATGACTCTTACTGCGAAACCTTCGGCTGGGTGAATAAAGAGAACCTGGCGCGCATGAAAGAGCTGACCTACAAAGCCAACGACGTGCTGAAAAAACTGTTTGATGACGCGGGTCTGATCCTCGTCGACTTCAAACTGGAGTTCGGCCTGTTCAAAGGCGAAGTGGTTCTGGGTGATGAGTTCTCTCCGGACGGCAGCCGTCTGTGGGATAAAGAAACGCTGGATAAAATGGACAAAGACCGTTTCCGTCAGAGCCTGGGTGGCCTGATTGAAGCGTACGAAGCGGTTGCTCACCGTTTAGGCGTTAAGCTCGACTAACTCCCTCATCGCCAAAGGATATGTATATCCTTTGGCGTCTTACCCTTGTTTCCTATGGTAATCTTGCCGTTAACCGCCTACGATCATAGCTATTATTAATGGAATAGTTCGAGGTGGTTATGCGCTGGCAAGGGCGTCGTGAAAGTGACAATGTAGAAGACAGGCGCAGCGATAGCGGCGGCGGTCCTTCAATGGGTGGGCCTGGCTTCCGGTTACCCAGCGGAAAGGGCGGTATTATTCTGCTGATTGTGGTGCTGGTCGCGGGGTACTACGGTGTCGATCTGACCGGTTTAATGACCGGCCAGCCTCTGCAGCAACAGCAGCATTCTGAGCGCTCAATCAGCCCGAACGAGGATGAAGCGGCCAAATTTACCTCCGTTATTCTCGCCACCACAGAAGAAACCTGGGGTCAGCTGTTCGAGAAAATGGGGCGTACCTATCAGCAACCCAAGCTGGTGATGTACCGTGGCGCCACCCGTACCGGATGCGGCACCGGACAGTCGGTGATGGGGCCGTTCTACTGTCCGGCAGACAGCACCGTCTATATCGATCTCTCTTTCTATGATGACATGAAACGCAAGCTTGGCGCTGACGGCGATTTTGCCCAGGGCTACGTCATTGCGCATGAAGTCGGGCACCATGTGCAAAAACTGCTGGGGATAGAACCCAAAGTACGCCAGCTTCAGCAAAACGCCTCTCAGGCTGAGGTAAACCGTCTTTCCGTACGCATGGAACTGCAGGCGGACTGCTTCGCGGGCGTCTGGGGGCACAACATGCAGCAGCAGGGCGTACTGGAATCCGGTGACCTGGAAGAGGCGCTCAATGCCGCGCAGGCTATCGGTGACGATCGTCTTCAGCAGCAGAGCCAGGGCCGCGTCGTGCCGGACAGCTTTACTCACGGCACGTCACAACAACGATACAGCTGGTTCAAACGCGGTTTCGACAGCGGTGACCCGGCGCAGTGTAATACCTTCGGCAAAGCCATGTAATGGTGGCGTTTGAACATCTGATTCGCGAGCTTGAGCACAAAGGTCATCGTCGGCTGGTGGTGCTCAGCGGCGATGAGCAGTGGACATTCACGCAGGCATCAGCCCTGCGTGATGCCTTGCCCGGAGACTGGCTGTGGCTGGCGGATAACGCGTCCAGAGCCATCAGCGGGCTGCTGGGACGCGAGTTCCGGCACGCAATTTTTGATGCCCGCGCCGGGTTTGACGTCTCAGCCTTTGCGGCCCTGAGCGGGACGCTGCGTGCCGGTAGCCTTCTGGTGCTGCTGGTACCGCCCCCTGACGTGTGGGCGGAACAACCTGACAGCGATTCCCTGCGCTGGAGTGACAGCGCCGAACCCATCGCCACGCCAAATTTTATTCACCACTTTTGCCGGACGATTGCCGAGGATCCTGAGGCGATAGTCTGGCTTCAGCACCAGCATTTATCGCTTCCCGCACGATCCGACGCCCCTGACTGGCAGCCCGCCAGCGGTGCGCCGCAGCGCGAGCAGGCTGAGATCCTGGCAGCACTCCTGGCCATGAAACGCGGCGTTGTGGCCGTTACGGCCCCGCGCGGACGCGGGAAGTCTGCGCTGGCGGGCATGCTGCTGAGCAGCACGCAGGGCAGTGCCATTGTCACCGCGCCATCAAAAGGGGCGACGGAGGTTATCGCCCGTTTTGCCGGCGAACGTTTTCACTTTATGGCCCCGGACGCGCTGCTGGCCTCTGAGGAGCAGGCCGACTGGCTGATTGTCGACGAAGCCGCTGCCATCCCCGGACCGCTGCTTGAAAAGCTGGTCGACCGTTTCCCGCGCGTCCTGCTGACCACAACGGTGCAGGGTTACGAAGGAACAGGAAGAGGCTTTCTGCTTAAGTTCTGTAGTCGGTTCAGCGGGTTGCAGCGGTATACCTTATCAACCCCGGTACGCTGGGCTGCAGGATGCCCTCTTGAGCGGGTCGTCGCCAGCGCACTGCTGTTTGACGATACGCTTATCGATCGCAGCCCAACAGGCGCCATACAGTTGACCTCTCTGGCCCCGGAAGCATGGGCGAGCAACCCGGCGCTGGCGGCGAGTGTGTATGAGCTGCTTTGTGCGGCACATTACCGCACCTCACCGCTTGATTTACGCCGCATGATGGACGCGCCCGGCCAGCACTTCGCCGTCGCCCAAACGGACTCTGTCATTGCCGGGGCGCTCTGGCTGGTGGAAGAGGGGGGATTAACGGCGCAGCTCAGTCGTGCCGTCTGGGCGGGGTTCCGCCGCCCTCGCGGGAACCTGGTGGCGCAGTCCCTTGCCGCGCATGGCGGCTCCCCGCTGGCGGCAACGCTCAAAGGCCGACGGGTGACCCGAATAGCGGTACATCCTCGTCGTCAACGGGAAGGCATCGGACAGGCGCTGATCCGCAGCGCAAGCGGCGAGGATTACCTGTCGGTGAGCTTTGGCTATACCGATGAACTGTGGCGTTTCTGGCAGCGATGCGGCTTTGTGCTGGTGCGCATGGGCAGCCATCGCGAAGCCAGCAGCGGCTGTTATACCGCAATGGCCTTGCTGCCGCTCAGCGACGCGGGGCGACAGCTGTGTGAGCAGGCACATCAGCGACTGCGCCGCGATGCGCGCGTGTTATCGGCCCTGAACGGTGAAAAGATCCCGGTGGACGATGGCTGGGAGGCTACCCTTAATAGTGACGACTGGCTGGAGCTGGCGGGCTTTGCCTTTGCCCATCGCGCATTTTCTACCTCCGTCGCGGCGTTAACGCGGTTGCTGCTAAGCGTGGACATGCCGCTGCCCGCTCTGCGCGGGAAAGTGGAGGCGAGAAGTGATGACGCCCGGCTCAGCGCTGAACTGCTTCTTTCGGGGCGAAAAGCGTTTCTGGCCAGGCTTCGCAGTGAAACGGCGCAAGCGCTTGAAAGCCTTGAACCTGCACGCTGTCAGCAGCTGAAAGACGACATTTTGCAATGGCAATTTTTTCAATGACTTCTTCAGTAAAGTGGCATGGTCATTCCTCCTGAGAGGCGTAGAATCCAGGCCATCAAATAAGGAGACCGCCATGAAACACGATCATTTTGTTGTTCAAAGCCCTGATAAACCGGCTAAACAGTTACTGCTTCTGTTTCATGGTGTTGGCGATAATGCCGTCAATATGGGCCAGATTGGCAGCTGGTTTGCCCCGGTATTTCCGCAGGCGCTGATTGTCAGTATTGGCGGGGTGGAGCCGTGTGGTCCGAACGGACGGCAGTGGTTCTCCGTTCAGGGCGTTACGGAAGAGAACCGTCAGGCACGTATTGACGCCGTCATGCCTGTCTTTATCGACACCGTGCGTTACTGGCAGCAGCAGAGCGGCGTTGGTGCCGATGCGACCGCGCTGATTGGCTTTTCGCAAGGGTCTATCATGTCCCTGGAGAGCGTAAAAGCGCAGCCAGGCCTGGTGTCGCGTGTGATTGCTTTTAACGGTCGCTTTGCGACGTTACCGCAACGCGCGACGACGCAGACCACGATCCATCTGATCCACGGTGGTGAAGACCGTGTGATTGAACTTTCGCATGCGGTTGCCGCGCAGGAAGCACTGATCCGCGAAGGCGGGGATGTGACGCTGGATATTGTAGACGATCTGGGGCACGCGATTGATGACCGCAGCATGCAGTTTGCGCTCGATCATCTGCGTTATACCGTACCGAAGCACTACTTTGATGAAGCGCTCAGCGGTGGCAAGCCAAATGACGATGATATCGTCGAGTTTATGTGATGTAGGCCCCTCTCCCACAGGAGAGGGGACAGAGAATCACTTCTTCTGGTCTTTCTTCGGCCAGTCGTCATCATCGTCCCACTTATCGTTAAAATCACGATGCGGTGGAAGATCCGGTTTGTTGGCGAGAAACTTTTTGTGATCAACGCGCTTAAGATCTTTAATGACGTTAAGTAACACGCCGACCAGAAACACTAACACCAGAATCCACCAGTACTTTGAAAGCCAGTCCATTCGCTATTCCTCTCAGAGCGTTCGTCAGGCGACGAGTTGCTCCATAATTCGTTGATACATACGGGCCAGCAGCTGCAAATCAGCAGCATTCACACATTCATTTATTTTATGAATGGTTGCGTTCACCGGCCCCAGTTCGACAACCTGGGCCCCCATCCGGGCAATAAAGCGTCCGTCTGAGGTGCCACCTGTCGTCAGCAGTTGTGGCTTAATTTCATTATAGTGCTCGATGGCGTTCACTACCGCATCCACCAGTTTGCCGCGCTGGGTCAGGAACGGCTGGCCGGAAAGCCACCAGTCCACGGTGTAACGCAGATTATATTTTTCCAGCAGCGCGATAACGCGCGCTTTGATCATCTCATCGGTCAGTTCAGTGCTGAAGCGGAAGTTAAACTGGACAAAGAAATCACCCGGGATCACGTTGTTGCTGCCGGTACCGGCCTTCAGGTTTGCAATCTGCATGCTGGTCGGCGGGAAGAACTCATTGCCTTTGTCCCACTCAATGGTCACCAGTTCGTTCAGCATCGGTGCCGCGCGATGGACCGGGTTATCGGCCAGGTGTGGATAGGCAACGTGCCCCTGAACGCCATGAAGGGTCAAATTGCAGGTCAGCGAACCACGGCGACCATTTTTGACGACGTCTCCCACCACTTCCGTACTGGACGGCTCACCAACCAGGCAGTAGTCGAGACGCTCATTGCGGGCCATCAGCGCCTCAACGACCTTCACGGTGCCGTTGTGGGCGCTGGCTTCTTCGTCAGAGGTGATCAGAAACGCGAGGCGGTTTCTGTGGTTCGGATGTTGGGCAACGAAGCGCTCTGCCGCCACGACCATCGCCGCCAGCGAGCCTTTCATGTCTGCCGCACCGCGCCCGAACAACATGCCATCGCGGATGGTCGGTTCAAACGGCGGGTTGATCCAGCGATCCGCATCACCTGCGGGAACGACGTCGGTATGTCCGGCAAAGGCCAGCGTTTCGCCCTGACCGCGCCACGCCCAGAAGTTCTGGGTGTCGCCAACGTCCATGCGTTCAACGGTGAAACCGATGGCACGCAGGCGCTCAATCATTAATGCCTGACAACCTGCGTCGTCCGGGCTAAGGGAGGGACGGCGAATAAGCTGCTGAGTCAGCTCAATGACCGGGCATGACATAAACTACACCTCAACGAAAAAAGTCGGAATAAAGGGTTTCACTGAAACCCAGCAGCATAGGCTGCCCGGGCGCGCAGAGCAATGGGCGTTTGATGATTGCCGGCATTTCGAGCATCAGTTTGGCGGCACTGTCGGCGTCGTTGATGCCAGCCCGGACGGCTTCATCCAGTTTACGCCAGGTGGTACCACGGGTATTCAGCAGCGCCTCCCAACTCAGTTCCTTGATAGCGGTATGCAGAAATTCTGCATCAAGCCCGTCAACGCGATAGTCATGGAAACGGTACTCCACGTTGTTCGCTTCCAGCCAGCGGCGTGCTTTTTTGATCGTGTCGCAATTTTTAATGCCGTACATCACAACCATGGTGAATCCTTTTGTTCTTATGATGATTAAATGTTCAGTAATTTCGAAGATATATTCTTAAGTGGAATATAACACATTCAGGAATTGTCTTGATTTACACTTCTTCTTAATTCAACTCACAACTGTACGCTGAATATTCTTTCATCATTTAAGCATAGATGTCCATAAGACCGAAAATGCTAATGAACTCAGGCGGTAATTTAAATCTCACCTGCCTGTATGGTTATTTCAAAATATTGCTGAGCGTCACACAAAATTTAAGGCCCTGCGTTCATATTTATCATAAATCCCTGACAGTAGCGGGGTACAATCACAGCGATAGGTTAGACGGTCTTCACAATGATGATACGTTTTCGTAGAATGCGCATAATAATAAGAGAGGTAGTTATGATTGAACGTGAACTGGGGAACTGGAAAGATTTTATCGAAGGCATGCTTCGTAAATGACATTCAGTAAGAATTGCAAGAGCACTTAAATAAGTAAAATAACCATAGTGTGAATTAATCACACACCCTAAAAGGCGGCCCTGAGAGCCGCCTTTTTTATTACGCACTGTTATTCAGAACGTTCCTTCAGCGGGAAGCGGCGACGCACCAGCACAAAGAACAGCGGCACAAAATAAATGGCCAGGACGGTTGCCGAAATCATGCCTCCCATCACCCCTGTACCTACCGCATGCTGGCTGCTGGAGCCCGCACCGGTGCTGGTTGCCATCGGTAATACCCCAAAGACAAATGCCAGCGACGTCATCAGGATCGGACGCAAGCGCTGACGGCAGGCGTGCAGTGTGGCCGCCATCAGCTCGTGGCCTTTGGCATTCATCTCGTTGGCAAACTCAACAATCAGGATCGCATTTTTCGCCGACAGGCCGATCACGGTGAGCAGCCCTACCTGGAAGTACACATCATTCTCCAGACCGCGCATCCAGGTCGCCAGCAGCGCACCGATGACGCCAAGCGGCACCACCAGCATGACCGAGAACGGAACGGACCAGCTTTCATACAGCGCGGCAAGACAGAGGAAGACCACCAGCAGGGAAAGCGCATAAAGCGCAGGCGCCTGTGCCCCGGAGAGCCGCTCCTGATAAGACATCGCCGTCCACTCCAGCCCAAATCCGGCAGGCAGCTGTTGCACCAGTTTCTCCATGGTGTCCATGGCGGTACCGGTACTGACGCCCGGCGCGGCTTCACCGACGATTTCTACCGCCGAATAGCCGTTATAGCGTTCCAGACGCGGCGAACCACTCTCCCAGTGCGACGAGGCGAACGCCGAGAACGGCACCATCCCGCCTGCGTTATTACGAACAAACCAGCGGTTAATATCATTCGGCAACATACGGAACGGCGCGGCGGACTGGACATACACTTTTTTCACACGCCCACGATCCATAAAGTCATTCACATAGCTTGAGCCCCAGGCCGTCTGCAGGGTGTCGTTAATGTCGTCGATGGAAACACCCAGAGCCTGCGCCTTACGCTGATCAATATCCACCTGCAGCTGCGGGCTGTCATCCAGGCCGTTATGACGAACGCGGGTCAGGTCAGCGTCTTTGCCCGCCAGCGCTAACAGCTTATCGCGCGCCGCCATCAGCGCCGTGTGGCCTGCACCGGCGTGATCCTGCAGTTCCATGTCAAACCCGGCAGAACTGCCCAGCCCGCTAATGGCCGGTGGGCTGCTGGCAAAGACGCGCGCTTCGTTGATCTTCGTAAACGCGTGGGTTGCGCGTTCAATGATGGCCGACGCGGTCCCCGTTTTTGTGTCGCGCTCGTCCCAGTCCTTCAGGCGTACAAACATACGGGCAACGTTCTGCCCGTTACCGCCCGGGCCAGAGCCCACGGTGGAGAAGACCGACACCACATTATCTTTCTCCTGGGTGAAGAAGTACTGTTCGACTTTTTCGACCACTTTTAGCGTCTGCTGCTGCGTCGCGCCGCTCGGAAGTTGCACGGAGGTGGTGAACATTCCCCGGTCCTCCATCGGCAGGAACGAGGTAGGCAGATGCAGGAACAGCCAGACCATTCCACCCAGCAGCACTACGTAAATCAGCATCCAGCGCAAGCTGCGGTGCAGCACTTTACCGACGGCGGATTCATAACGCGCGGCATTGCGGTTAAACATGCGGTTAAACCAGCCGAAGAACCCTTTCTGACCATGCTGCTCGCCTTTGTGCAAAGGCTTAAGAAGGGTAGAGCAGAGCGCAGGGGTCAGGATCAGCGCCACCAGTACCGAAAGCACCATTGCCGAGACGATGGTTATCGAGAACTGGCGGTAAATGGCACCGGTTGTGCCGCCAAAGAAGGCCATCGGGATAAAGACCGCCGAAAGCACCATGGCGATGCCGACTAACGCGCCCTGTATTTGCCCCATCGATTTACGCGTGGCCTGGCGCGGGGAAAGACCTTCCTCGCTCATGATGCGCTCGACGTTTTCAACCACCACGATGGCGTCATCCACCAGAAGGCCAATTGCCAGCACCATTGCAAACATCGTCAGCGTGTTGATGCTGTAGCCAAACGCGTAAAGCACCGCGAAGGTGCCCAGCAGAACCACGGGGACGGCTATGGTCGGGATCAGCGTCGCCCGGAAGTTTTGCAGGAACAGGTACATGACCAGGAAGACCAGCGCGATGGCTTCCAGCAGGGTCTTCACCACATCCTCAATCGACGCTTTAACGAAGGAGGTGGTTTCGTAGGCGACTTTGTATTCAAGGCCGTGAGGGAAATAGTTCGACAGCTCGTCCAGGCGGTCTAACACCAGTTTCGCCGTCGCCATTTCATTTGCGCCGGAGGCCAGTTTAATCCCCAGGCCGGAGGCGGGATTACCGTTAAAGCGGCTCAGGTAGTCGTACTTTTCCGCGCCCATTTCCACCGTGGCGACATCGCCCAGCCGCACTTCTGAACCGTCCTGATTCACGCGCAGGGTGATGTTGCGGAACTGCTCCGGAGTCTGAAGCAGCGATTGCGAGTTAATGGTGGCATTCAGGGCTTGTTTTTCGACGGAAGGCGTTCCTCCCAGCTGCCCTACGGCAATCTGGGCGTTCTGCGATTTGATGGCGTCCGTCACGTCAGTCGCCGTCATCTGGAAGCTGTTCAGCTTGTCAGGATCGAGCCAGATGCGCATTGAATATTGTGACCCGTAGGCGTCGATATCCCCTACGCCGTTAATACGGCTGAGCGGGTCCTGAATGTTACTGGCAACGTAGTCCGCAATATCCTGCTTATCCATGGAACCATCGGTGGAGACAAACGCGATGGTCAAAATATTGGTATCCCCCGTTTTACGTACGGTAACGCCCTGATTTTGCACTGCCTGCGGCAGTTTTCGCATGGCTGACTGCAGCTGGTTTTGTACCTGTTGCACCGCTTCATCCGGGTCAGTCCCGGCCGTAAAGCTCAGGGTCACCGTCGCCTGGCCCGTGGCACTGCTTTGTGAGGACATGTACATCAGGTTATCCAGACCCGTCATGTTCTGCTCGATAACCTGCGTCACGGTATTTTCCAGCGTCTGTGCCGAGGCGCCGGGGTAGTTTGCTGTGACACGCACGTTAGGAGGTGCCAGATCGGGGTATTGCTCAACGGGAAGTGAAGTAATGGCCAGGACACCTGTCAGACACAACAGAATGGCAAGTACCCAGGCAAAAATGGGGCGATCGATGAAAAAATTCGCCATGAAAAATTGACCTCGTTTTGCTGCACGTCATTATTGTTTATTGCCCGCACCACTTTAGCGGCAAGACGAAGACCAAACGTGGAGAAATAAAGGAGATAATGTAAATTATCATGCGCGTTTCTCTGCGCTGCCCCCTTTACGGTTATTTACCTGTTAACGCCAGCGACGAAGGGAATGTCACGCTCACCTGTGTTCCCCCATTTTGTGGCTGCGAAAAGTGCAGGATACCGCCGAGCCGTTCCGCGCGTTCACGCATAATATTCAGCCCGTAATGTCCCGGCGGCTCGCTGGCTTCGCCAATCCCGATGCCATTGTCGCGAATGCTCACGCTGTGCGTGCCGTCCACGGCGGTGATACAGCTTACGGTGATCTCGCTGGCCTGCGCGTGCTTGATTGCGTTCAACACCGCTTCACGCACGATCTGCAGCAGATGCACCTGCTTTTGTGCGTCAAGGGCCAGCGAGGAGAGGCGACAGTCAAGATGCAGCTTTGCCTGCGTCTGGCTCTGCAGACCGTCGAGTGACTCCTGAAGGGCCGCCGGCAGGTTAGCGTGGTTGAGCGTCAGGCGGAAGGTGGTGAGCAGCTCGCGAAGCTGATGCCAGGCATTGTTAAGCTCGCGGGAGAAGTCGGTGATGATGGTCTGCGCGGGGGCATTCTCTTGCGGTACGGCACGCTTAAGCAGCGCAAGCTGGATCCGCAGATACGACAACACCTGCGCGAGGGAATCATGCAGTTCGCGGGCAATCGTCGCGCGCTCCTCCATCAGCAGCAACTGCTGGTAATGCTTTTGCGCCTGGTTGAAGTAAAGCCCGCGCCCGAGCATTGTCGCCACGCTTCTCATCAGCGGAAGCGGGACGCTGTCCGTCTCGCTCTGCCAGCGCAGCTCGCCGTAGAGCGTGTCCTGCATCAGCACCGGCAGGTTTTGCAGCGGCATGTCGGCTGCCTCACTCCCTTCACACAGACGCCAGTCGTCGCTGGTCCGTAACTCCAGATAATTCATCCGGGTGTATTCATGGACGATTTGCAATATATGGCGGAAACAGTGGCTGTCTATCTGTCCGGTGTTGAGCGCCTGCGAACATTTGAACAGCATTTCGAGCTGCTGGTGCGCCTCGTTCAGGTGCCGGGTCTTTTCCGCAACCGAATCTTCAAGCGAGCGATAGAGGGTGTGTAACTCCGCCGACATATGGTTAAAGGCGCGGGACAGCTGACCGAGTTCATTCGGCAAAGCGGTATCCGGTGCCGGGGTATCAAATTGTCCCCGTTCAACGCGTTCGCTTGCGGCGACCAGATTGTTGAGCGGCAAGACCACCTGACGACGGATGCCTCGCAGGGTAAACACCGTCAGCAGCAGGATCCCCAGCGCACCGGCCAGAGAGAGCAGGGTCACCGTCTGAATTTTATGTTCGGTATAGTGCTGAAGGGCGAGCACAAAGGCATCAATGCGGCCAACAAAATCTTCGATATGGGTTTGATACCACACGAGATCGCCGTGGGCGATGTGCGTATCCATCTCCTGCCAGGCCAGATGCAGCTGCTGGTAGCGCTGTTTGACATCGTCCGGCACGTACCAGCGGTTCAGCTTTTGGAGTGCAGGTGCGCTCAGGGTGTGTTGCCAGTGTTGGCGATGCTGTGTCAGGGAAGGGCTGTTGCGCTGCATCTCATAGCCCAGCCGGTAACTCTGCATACGCAGTGAACCCGCAATATTGATGGCTTCGGCGTCACGCTGGCTGCTGGCAAGCGTGAGCAGCGCGACGGTGCTGGTCAGAACGGATAACACAATCATCGAAAAGAAAGCCCAGGCCAGGCTTGCGGAAACAGGGCGTTTAACGGTCACAGAACGGCTTCCTGAATAAAATTGATCTGCCACAGGTTCACTGGAAATAGTTTGGCATTCCGGGCAATTGAACATTGCCTGACGACGCTGTGATGAGTAAATACAATATTCATACAAAGAATAAGGTTATTGAACCAAAAACAGGTGTCGTTATGAATCGTTTTATTATGGCTAACAGCCAGCAATGTATTGGGTGCCACGCCTGCGAAGTTGCCTGCGTAATGGCGCATAATGATGAGCAACATGTCCTGAGCAAGCGCCATTTCCATCCCCGTATTACGGTCCTTAACTCTGGCGCGCAGAACAGCCCCGTCACCTGTCACCACTGTGAAAATGCCCCGTGTGCACTCAGTTGCCCGAACGGCGCCATCAGCAAACGCGATGACAGCGTACAGGTGAATCAACAAAAATGCATCGGTTGTAAAGCCTGCGTGGTTGCCTGTCCCTTCGGCACAATGGAGATTATCGTTACGCCGCTCGACAACGGCAGTGCAAAAGCCTCGGCGTATAAATGCGATCTCTGCCTGACCCGCCCGCAGGGCCCGGCCTGTATCGAAAATTGCCCGGTAGATGTGCTGACGCTGGCGACGCCAGACGTGCTGGATAACCTGGCAAAATCGCGCCGTCAGCGCACCGCCAGGCTGGAGGCGCAGCCCTGGCACAGTGAGGCAGTCAGCGAGGAGACAGCACCCACCAAACTGCAGCAGATGCAAAACACACCGCCACGCGGCGAGCCCGACAAACTGGCTGCCGAAGAGCGGGTTGGCCATTTCAATGAAATATACCTGCCGTTTCGGACCGAACAGGCCAGACGCGAGGCATCGCGCTGCCTGAAATGCGGAGAGCACAGCATATGTGAATGGACCTGCCCGCTGCACAACCACATTCCGCAGTGGATTGAACGGGTTAACGCCGGTGACATCCTCGGCGCGGTCGAAATTTCTCATCAGACCAACTGTTTACCTGAAATTACCGGCCGGGTCTGCCCGCAGGACAGGTTATGTGAAGGTGCCTGCACCGTGCGCGATGCGTCAGGGTCGGTGACCATAGGCAACCTCGAGCGCTACATCTCTGACCAGGCGCTGGCGTTGGGCTGGCGACCGGATATGTCTGGCGTTTCTTCGGTGGGAAAACGCGTCGCGATTATCGGCGCGGGGCCTGCCGGACTGGCATGCGCGGATGTGCTGGTGCGCAGCGGGGTGAGCGTGACGGTCTATGACAGGCATCCCGAAATCGGCGGCTTGCTGACCTTTGGCATTCCGGCCTTTAAGCTGGATAAATCCCTGCTCGCACGACGCAGAGAGATTTTTACTGGGATGGGGGTTCACTTCGAGCTGAACTGCGACGTGGGCAGCGATGTGTCGTTATCTCAACTGCAAACAGATTTCGACGCCCTGTTCATTGGCGTGGGAACCTATCGTTCAATGAAAGCAGGCATCCCCCATGAAGATGCGCCGGGCGTCTACGATGCGCTGCCGTTCCTGGTGGGGAACACGCGCCACGTCATGGGGCTGGACGCGACGGCCAACGAACCGTTTATCGACACCCGTGGGCTCAACGTGGTGGTGCTGGGCGGGGGCGATACCGCAATGGACTGCGTGCGCACCGCGTTACGTCACGGCGCGGCAAAAGTCACCTGCGCCTATCGCCGGGATGAAGCCAATATGCCGGGCTCGAAAAAAGAGGTGAAGAATGCGAAAGAAGAGGGAGCCGCATTTGAATTTAACGTCCAGCCCGTTGAATTGACCCTTGCTGCTGACGGCAAGGTTAACGGCATCCGGATGCTGCGCACCCGGATGGGAGAGCCGGATGCGCAGGGGCGTCGTCGACCTGTTCCGGTGGAGGGCAGCGAGTTTGTCATGCCGGCCGATGCGGTGATTATGGCTTTTGGCTTTAACCCACATGCCATGCCCTGGCTGGAGAGTCAGGGCGTCAACACCGATGACTGGGGGCGAATCATTGCCTCGGTGGAAAGCCGCTATCGTTACCAGACGTCTAACCCGCAAATTTTCGCCGGCGGTGATGCGGTGCGCGGCGCTGATCTGGTGGTGACGGCGATGGCGGAAGGGCGTCATGCGGCGCGGGGGATCCTCGACTGGCTTGAGGTCATTGTGCCGAAAACGCACTAAACCAGGCGGGCGACAAAGCGGGTTTCACGGCGTACTATAGGAAGACTCATTGTGTCGTGGAGCCCGTATGACCCTGAAAATTGACGTTATCAAAGACAAAATCCTTTCTGAAAACTACTTTGTCCTGCGTAACATCACTTACGATTTAACCCGTAATAACGGTGAAGTGATCCGCCATAAACGCGAGGTCTATGACCGCGGCAATGGCGCCACCATTTTGCTCTATAACCGTGAAAAGCAGAGTGTGGTGCTGATCCGTCAGTTCAGGGTAGCAACATGGGTCAATGGCAACCCTGACGGAAGGTTGATTGAAACCTGTGCGGGCCTGCTTGATGACGACGAGCCGGAAGTGTGCATCCGCAAAGAGGCCGTCGAAGAGACTGGCTTTGAGGTGGGAGAGGTCAAAAAGGTCTTCGAGCTGTTTATGTCGCCTGGCGGCGTGACGGAAATCGTCCATTTCTTCATCGCGGAATACAGCGATGCGCAGCGTACTCACCGCGGCGGTGGCGTGGAAGATGAAGATATTGAAGTGCTGGAGTTGCCGTTTTCCCGGGCGCTGGAGATGATGCATGCCGGGGAAATCAGGGATGGTAAAGCTGTGATATTACTACAGTATCTTCAAACGACCGGGCTGATGAACGCCTCTTTCGAACGGTGATAGAATGTATTTCGGATAAATCTATCCGATAAATCCGATTGAGCAACCCGGGCGGGAACACGAAGATACAGCCCAGTTAAGCGTTTTCGTTCCGGGATTGTGCCATTCATGCGCTATTGCGTCTCTCTTCTCTGCCTGTTTTGCGTGCTCACCTCCTCGCAGGTGTGGGCTGCGCCTGCCCAGCAATTGTTTTCTGACTGGCAGGTGACCTGCAATAACCAGAATTTTTGCCTCGCACGCAATACCGGTGAACACCGGGGGCTGGTCATGACGCTCAGCCGCAGTGCCGGCGCGAAAACCGACGCTACGCTGCGTATCGATCTCGGCGGCCTTGCTGACCCTGCCGTGAAAGAAGCGGATATTGCGCCACGGTTGTTGCTGGATAAGGTTCCTCTCAAGCTGGATCGGCAGCACTGGCAGTTAACCCCGTGGCATCTGAAAAGTGATGATGCCGCCACCATCACGGCGTTTCTGAAAAATATCCAGGAAGGAAAAGCCCTGACCTTGCGCGGCGGTGACCAGGTTATCTCTCTGAACGGCCTGAAAGCCGCGCTGTTGTTTATTGACGCGCAGCAGAAACGTGTCGGGAGTGAAACGGCCTGGATTAAAAAAGGTGACGATCCGCCGTTAAGCGTGCCGCCTGCACCCGCCTTAAAAAAGGTGGCGGTAGTCAATCCGACGCCGACGCCGCTCTCCCACGCCGAATTGAACGACCTGCTGGATTATGGCACCTGGCGGATGAACAACAGCCAGTGCTCGCTCGATCCTAACCGCCGTGAAGTGCGCGTCACCGCGTTAACCGATGAAAAAGCATTGCTGATTATTAGCTGTGAGGCGGGGGCGTATAACACGGTCGATCTGGCCTGGCTGGTATCGCGCAAAAAGCCGTTTTCTTCCCGCAGCGTAAGGCTGCGTCTGCCTTTCACCCCTGCAGACGATAGCAGTGAAATCGAATTGATGAATGCCCGCTTTGATGAGAAAACGCGCGAGCTGACTACGCTCGCGCTGGGTCGCGGTATTGGCGATTGTGGGGTCCAGACGCGCTGGCGTTTTGACGGCCAGCGTTTCCGCCTGGTGCGTTATGCAGAAGAGCCCAGCTGCGATAACTGGAATGGGCCAGATGCCTGGCCCACGTTGTGGATCACGCGCTAAATTACGCTCAGCGCCTTCTCAACCACATTCTCAACGGTAAAGCCAAAATACGGGAACAGCTTGTCGGCAGGCGCCGACTCGCCGTACCCACGCATCCCGACGATAGCACCTTTCAGCCCGACATATTTGTACCAGTAGTCGGCGATACCCGCCTCGACGGCCACACGGGCTGCGACGTTAGAGGGCAGGACCGATTCACGGTAGGCCTCATCCTGAGCATCAAAAATGTCGGTGGACGGCAGGGATACCACGCGTACCGCATGACCTTCGGCGGTCAGTTTTTCCGCAGCCTTCACGGTAATTTCCACCTCAGAACCGGTAGCAATCAGGATGACATCCGGTTTGCCGCCGCTGTCTTTCAGGATGTACCCGCCGCGGGCGATATTTTTTACCTGCTCCGGCGTGCGTTCAATCTGGGCCAGGTTTTGCCGCGACAGAATTAATGCCGTTGGCCCCGTGTGGCGCTCAACCGCCAGCTTCCAGCCAACCGCCGCTTCGACCTGATCGCACGGACGCCAGGTGCTGAAGTTTGGCGTCAAACGCAGGCTCGCCAGCTGCTCAACGGCCTGGTGCGTGGGACCGTCTTCACCCAGACCAATCGAATCGTGGGTGTAGACCATGATCTGCCGCGCTTTCATTAATGCCGCCATACGCGCCGCGTTACGGGCATACTCAACGAACATCAGGAAGGTAGCAGTGTAGGGCACAAACCCGCCGTGATGGGCGATGCCATTGGCAATGGCGGTCATCCCGAACTCACGCACCCCGTAGTGGATATAGTTCCCGGCAATATCCTCTTTCAGCGATTTTGAACCAGACCAGATGGTCAGGTTACTTGGAGCCAGATCCGCAGAGCCGCCCAGCAGTTCGGGCAGGAGGGGGCCGATGGCGTTGAGGGTGTTTTGCGAGGCCTTACGGGTGGCAATTTTTGCCGGATTAGACTGCAGATTTTCAATCAGCGCCTGGGTTTTCGCTTCCCAGTCCTCCGGCAGGCCACCGCTCATGCGGCGCGAGAATTCAGCGGCCAGTTCCGGGTGGGCTTTTTGATAGGCGGCAAATTTTTCATTCCACGCGTGCTGGGCTTTTTCACCCTCTTCGCGGGCGTCCCACTCGCGGTAGATCTCTTTCGGGATCTCAAACGGCGGGTATTTCCAGCCCAGTTTCTGCCGGGTCAGTGCCACTTCTTCTTCACCCAGCGCCGCGCCGTGGGCTTCCTCTTTACCCGCTTTGTTCGGTGAGCCGAAACCGATGGTGGTGCGACAGATGATCAGGGACGGTTTGTCCTTCACGCTTTGCGCTTCCTGAATCGCTTTTTTCACCGCTTCTGGGTCGTGGCCGTCAATTTCATGTACTACGTGCCAGTGGTAGGCCTCAAACCGTTTTGCCGTGTCGTCGGTAAACCAGCCTTTGGTCTCCCCGTCGATGGAGATACCGTTGTGATCGTAAAATCCGATCAGCTTGCCCAGCCCCAGCGTGCCCGCCAGCGAACAGACTTCGTGAGAAATCCCCTCCATCAGACAGCCGTCACCCATAAACACATAAGTGTAGTGATCGACAATCTCGTGGTCTGGCTGGTTAAACTGCGCCGCCAGCGTGCGTTCGGCAATCGCCAGCCCGACCGCGTTGGCTAACCCCTGGCCGAGCGGCCCGGTGGTGGTCTCCACACCCGGCGTATAGCCTATCTCCGGGTGGCCCGGCGTTTTTGAGTGCAGCTGGCGGAAGTTTTTTAACTCGGATAGCGGCAGGTCGTAGCCGGAAAGGTGCAGCAGGCTGTAGAGCAGCATGGAGGCGTGGCCGTTAGAGAGAATAAAACGGTCACGATCGTACCAGCTGGGGTCGTTCGGGTTGTGCTTCAGGAAATCATTCCACAGCACTTCGGCAATGTCAGCCATGCCCATGGGGGCGCCAGGGTGGCCGGAATTGGCTTTCTGCACGGCATCCATGCTGAGGGCGCGAATGGCATTGGCTAGCTCTTTACGGGACATAATTCACTCCGTGGCAAGGTTAAAGTTTGGCGGCAAGAAGATCTTCAAGTTTGCGTTGGTCGACGGCGAACAGGCGGATGCCTTCCGCCAGTTTTTCGACGGCCATTGCGTCCTGATTGTGCTCCCAGCGGAATTCTGCTTCGGTCATGGCTTTAGGTTTGGGGAGGACGGTTGATGTGGGCACCAGTTTGCGGATAACCGTCTCCTCTTTGTCCTGCAGCTCTTTAAGCAGGTTAGGGGAGATGGTCAGGCGGTCACAGCCTGCCAGGGCGAGGATCTGCTCGGTACGGCGGAAGCTGGCGCCCATCACGATGGTTTCGTAGCGGTGCTGTTTGTAATAGTCGTAGATATTACGCACCGATTTCACGCCCGGGTCCTCATCCACCACGTACGGATCCATCGGCTGTTTAGCCTGATACCAGTCATAGATTCGCCCGACGAACGGAGACACCAGGAAGACGCCGGCTTCGGCACAGGCGCGCGCCTGCGCAAAGGAGAACAGCAGCGTCAGGTTGCAATGGATCCCCTCTTTTTCCAGAACTTCCGCCGCACGGATCCCTTCCCAGGTTGAGGCCAGCTTAATCAGAATGCGCGATTTATCGATGCCCTGCTCCTGGTAGAGCTCAACCAGGCGGCGGGCTTTCGTGATGCTCTTCTCCTGGTCGAAGGAGAGGCGGGCGTCCACTTCGGTAGAGACGCGTCCCGGGATGCTTTTCAGAATTTCCGCACCGAAATTAACGGCCAGCTTGTCGCTCGCTTCGGCGACCTGCTGCTCCTGTGTTTTACCGCGCTGTTTACCGTAGTCGATAGCGTCATCAATCAGATGACTAAAATGAGCAAGACCGGCCGCTTTGAGCAGCAGCGAAGGGTTAGTGGTCGCATCTTCGGGCTGATAGTGGCGAATCGACTCGATATCACCGCTGTCGGCGACCACGGTAGTGAATTGTTTGATGCCGTCTAGTTGGTTCATAAATAATTACTCCTTGGAAATAAAAGAGTTACTCGAGTGCGTTAGTTCACACTTCTGCGAAAATCATGATGGACTTAACAAAAAAGCATAGCAGACGGGGGAGGCATTGCTTTCTGAGACGGGTAACATGGCTGTTATAAATTGATAACAATTTTTATTCTGCAATGGTGAGAGTTTGGCAGCCTTCAAAGTTTATGTGGCTGCCTGCGGCGATACTAGGCGGCACACCAGGGTGTGCTTCAGGATCGCAAACGTCACCCTTTTGACCGATACGTGAAAGGAAAAATAAGATGGATGATCAGTTAAAACAGAGTGCTCTCGATTTCCACGAGTTCCCTGTCCCAGGTAAAATTCAGGTCTCCCCGACAAAACCGCTGGCGACTCAGCGCGATCTGGCGCTGGCCTACTCGCCCGGCGTCGCGGCGCCGTGCCTCGAAATCGAAAAAGATCCGCTGGCAGCCTATAAATACACCGCGCGTGGCAACCTGGTCGCCGTGATCTCTAACGGGACGGCGGTGCTGGGATTGGGCAATATTGGTGCGCTGGCCGGTAAGCCCGTGATGGAAGGCAAGGGCGTTTTGTTCAAGAAATTTGCCGGTATTGACGTGTTCGATATCGAAGTGGATGAGCTCGATCCTGATAAATTCATCAATGTGGTTGCCGCGCTGGAACCGACCTTCGGTGGGATCAACCTCGAAGACATCAAAGCGCCGGAATGTTTCTATATCGAGCAGAAACTGCGCGAGCGTATGAACATTCCCGTGTTCCATGATGACCAGCACGGTACCGCGATTATCAGCACCGCGGCCATTCTGAACGGTCTGCGTGTGGTTGAGAAAAATCTCTCTGACGTGCGTATGGTGGTCTCCGGCGCAGGCGCGGCGGCAATCGCCTGTATGAACCTGCTGGTGGCGCTGGGCATGCAGAAGCACAACATTGTGGTCTGCGACTCCAAAGGCGTTATCTACAAGGACCGTGAGCCGAACATGGCGGAAACCAAAGCGGCCTACGCGGTAGAAGACGACGGTAAACGCACGCTGGAGGACGTGATTGACGGCGCGGATATCTTCCTTGGCTGTTCAGGCCCGAAAGTGCTGACCCAGGAGATGGTGAAGAAAATGGCGCGTGCGCCAATGATTCTGGCGCTGGCAAACCCGGAGCCGGAAATTCTGCCGCCGCTGGCAAAAGCCGTGCGTGAAGATGCCATTATCTGTACCGGTCGTTCCGATTACCCGAACCAGGTGAACAACGTTCTCTGCTTCCCGTTCATCTTCCGCGGGGCGCTGGACGTGGGCGCGACGGCGATCAACGAAGAGATGAAGCTCGCGGCCGTTCATGCCATTGCGGAACTGGCGCATGCCGAGCAGAGCGAAGTGGTCGCCTCGGCATATGGTGACCAGGATCTGAGCTTTGGCCCGGACTACATCATTCCAAAACCATTCGACCCGCGTCTGATTGTCAAAATCGCCCCGGCGGTTGCTAAGGCGGCAATGGACTCCGGCGTGGCGACGCGCCCCATCAAAGATTTCGATGCTTACGTCGATAAGCTCACCGAGTTTGTCTACAAAACCAACCTGTTTATGAAGCCCATTTTCTCCCAGGCGCGTGCCGACGCGAAACGCGTGGTGCTGGCGGAAGGGGAAGAGGCGCGCGTTCTGCATGCCACGCAGGAGCTGATCACCTTAGGTCTGGCGAAGCCAATCCTGATCGGTCGTCCGAGCGTTATCGAGATGCGTATTCAGAAGCTGGGGCTGCAGATCAAAGCGGGTGTGGATTTTGAGATCGTTAATAACGAATCCGATCCGCGCTTTAAAGAGTACTGGAACGAATACTACGCGATCATGAAACGTCGCGGGATCACCCAGGAGCAGGCGCAAAAGGCCGTGATCAGCAACACGACGGTGATCGGGGCGATCATGGTCCATCGCGGTGAAGCGGATGCGTTGATCTGCGGCACGATCGGTGATTACCACGAGCACTTCAGCGTGGTGCAGGAGATCTTCGGCTATCGCGAAGGGGTCCACACCGCCGGGGCGATGAACGCGCTGCTGCTGCCAAGCGGTAACACCTTTATTGCCGACACCTACGTTAACGACGATCCGAGCCCGGAAGAGCTGGCGGAGATCACCGTGATGGCGGCAGAAACCGTGCGTCGCTTTGGTATTGAACCGAAGGTAGCGCTGCTGTCGCACTCCAACTTCGGTTCGTCGAAATCAGCAGCGGCGTGCAAAATGCGCCAGACGCTGGAGCTGGTTCGCCAGCGTGCGCCGGAACTGATGATTGACGGCGAGATGCACGGTGATGCTGCGCTGGTGGAGAGCATTCGTAACGAACGCATGCCGGACAGCCCGCTGAAAGGTTCTGCAAACGTGCTGATTATGCCGAACGTGGAAGCGGCCCGCATCAGTTACAACCTGCTGCGTGTCTCCAGCTCTGAAGGGGTCACCGTAGGACCGGTGCTGATGGGCGTGGCGAAGCCAGTGCACGTGTTGACGCCGATTGCTTCGGTGCGTCGTATCGTGAATATGGTGGCACTGGCGGTGGTTGAAGCGCAGACGCAGCCGCTGTAAGCGCTGCGCCTGCCGGCATTACACCCAGTCCCGAATCGTAATAAAGTCTTTCAGGGCAGCCTCCGGGCTGCCTTCTTTTGGCTCGTAGCTGTACTCCCAGCGAACCAGCGGCGGCATCGACATTAGAATGGACTCCGTGCGCCCGCCGGTCTGCAGGCCAAACAGCGTTCCGCGATCCCATACCAGGTTGAACTCTACATAGCGCCCGCGGCGGTAAAGCTGGAACTCGCGCTCGCGCACGCCGTAGTCGGTATCTTTACGCCGCGCCACGATCGGCAGATAGGCTCCGGTATACCCTTCACCTACCGCCCGCATAAAGCTGAACGCGGTATCAAAATCTGGCGTGTTGAGATCGTCAAAGAACAGCCCACCAATGCCGCGCTGCTCATCACGGTGCTTCAGATAAAAATAGTCATCACACCATTTTTTAAATTTCGGGTAGATGTCGTCCCCAAACGGCTGACAGAGATCGCGTGCGGTGGTGTGCCAGTGCACGGCATCTTCTTCAAACCCGTAGTAGGGCGTTAAGTCAAAACCGCCGCCAAACCACCAGACCGGATCGGCCCCGGGTTTTTCAGCAATGAAAAAGCGCACGTTGGCATGGCTGGTCGGCACATACGGGTTGTGCGGATGAACCACCAGCGATACGCCCATTGCTTCGAAGCTGCGGCCTGCCAGTTCTGGTCGATGGGCCGTGGCGGAAGCGGGCATCGCGTCTCCGTGGACGTGGGAAAAATTGACGCCAGCCTGCTCAAAGATGCCGCCGTTACGCAGCACGCGGCTGCGTCCGCCGCCACCGGCTTCGCGCTGCCAGCTATCTTCCTGAAATTCACCGCCATCTGCGGCGGCCAGTTTCTGGCAAATCTCATCCTGCAGCTGCAGCAGGAATGTTTTTACCAGCTGTGCATTGGGTTTCATCAACGTTTCCTGGAGTGCGCTTTCTGGTTATCGAACCAGTTGAAGTAACTGATTATGCCTGAGGCGATGGCGTTGGCGATCTTCTGGCGAAACGCGGTGGTGCCGAGCAGGCGCTCTTCCTCCGGGTTGGTGATGAACGACGTCTCCACCAGTACGGACGGAATTGACGGCGACTTAAGCACCACGAACGCCGCCTGTTCGGTGCTCCTGCTGTGCAGGCGATGCACCGGTTTAATCTTCTTCAGAATATGCGAGCCGAGCGTCAGGCTGTTTTTAATGGTGTCCGTCTGAACGAGGTCAAACAGCACCTGCTGTAACAGATGATCTTTGTCGGTGGCTTTTTTCCCCGCGACCTCATCCGCCCGGTTTTCACGATCGGAGAGATATTTCGCCATGGCGCTACTCGCCCCACGGTTGGAGAGGGCGAACACCGAAGCCCCCGCCGCCGACGGGTTGGTAAAACCGTCCGCGTGAATCGACATAAACAGATCGGCACCGTGCTGGTGGGCGATCTCTACGCGGTCGTACAGCGGAATAAACGTGTCGCCAGAACGCGTCAGGCGGGCGTCAATGCCATTGCTGCGTAAAATTGCGCGCACATTTTTTGCAATCGCTAACACGACATGCTTTTCTTTCGCACCGTTTTTACCAATAGCGCCGGTATCAATTCCGCCGTGACCGGGGTCCAGCATGACCAGACGCTTCGCGCCCGGCTTTTTCGATTTCGGTTTACTGTGTCCGTTACTGGTTTTGAGCGTGCTCTCTTCTTTAGCCTGAGCCTGCTGTGCGATGCCCGTTAACGTTAAGGCCGCCAGCCCCGCTTTGAGAACCTGACGACGCGATGTGAGTGCTTTTAATGGTTTGAATGTGCTCATGCGGCCTGAATTGTAAAAATTGGGGTCCTGGTGTTATATCGTATCGTGATTAGCGTTACGACAGTCCTTATTGAGAATTGTTTTACTTTTCATTTCAATACGTGACAAAGTGACATTATGCCAAATTTTGGCGAGTTTTTCCCCGGTTATTGGCTAAACGCGATGTTCACGCCATAATCACTGTTTTTAAACCCGAAAAGGCGGTTAATACCATGGAGATACGCGTTTTTCGCCAGGAAGATTTCGAAGAGGTGATCACCCTTTGGGAGCGCTGCGATCTGCTGCGTCCGTGGAACGATCCGGAAATGGATATTGAACGTAAGCTGAATCACGACGTCAGTCTGTTTCTGGTGGCAGAAGTCAACGGCGAGGTGGTGGGAACAGTGATGGGCGGGTACGACGGCCATCGCGGCTCGGCCTATTATCTGGGCGTGCACCCGGAATTTCGTGCGCGCGGCATCGCCAATGCGCTGCTCAATCGGCTGGAAAAGAAACTTATTGCCCGCGGCTGCCCGAAGATTCAGATCATGGTGCGGGAAGATAACGACGTGGTGCTGGGCATGTATGAACGCCTGGGTTATGAACACGCGGACGTACTGAGCTTAGGTAAGCGCCTGATAGAAGATGAAGAGTACTGAGATCCATCCGGCAGATTATGATGCGCAAGGGCGTGTCAGGCTGCCCTTTTTGTTCTGGTGCGTTCTGCTGCTGCAGGCCCGTACCTGGGTGCTGTTTGTGATGGCCGCCGCGTCGCGCGGGCAGGGCGATACGCTTCTGACGTTCTTTTATCCCGATCACGATGCCTTCTGGCTCGGCTTGCTGCCGGGCGTGCCGGCAGTGATGGCGTTTTTATGCAGCGGGCGACGGCATACGATCCCGCGCCTGTGGGGTGCGCTTCGCTGGCTGCTGATCCTCGCTCAGCTTGCGCTGCTCGTCTGGCAACCGGTGCTCTGGTGGAGCGGTGAACCGCTTACGGGGATCGGTATTGCGCTGGTCGTAGCGGATATCGTGGCGCTGCTGTGGCTGCTGACGAATCCCCGCCTTCGCGCCTGTTTTACGCATCAGGAAGATTAACCTGGCACTTTTTGCCGATACCGCACTCCAACAAGCGTTGATTTAACATGTAAGGACGTTTCAATGAAATCGCTGCGTTTACTTTTATGCGCTCTCCCGCTGGCGTTAACCGGCTGTTCAACGCTCTCATCAATTAACTGGTCTGCGGCCTATCCGTGGAACTGGTTTGGCTCTTCAACGGAAGTGACCGAGCAGGGCGTGGGTAAAATTACCGCCGCGACGGCGCTGGATCAGGACGCCCTTCAGGATGCACTGGGTGGCGGTTATCGCCTGCGCAGCGGCATGAAAACAGAAAACGGCAATATCGTGCGTTATTTCGAAGCGCTGAAGGGTGACACGCTGGCGCTGGTGATTAACGGTGATAAAGGCACGGTAAACCGCATTGCTGTGATGGACGACGACATCCCAACCGAAAGCGGTGTGAAAGTGGGAACCCCGTTTAGCGAACTCTATAAACAGGCCTTCGGCAACTGCACCAGTGCCCCGTCTGACGACGGCGTGGCGGTGGAATGTAAAGCGCAGGGCAGCCAGCACATCAGCTATCTCTTCACCGGTACCTGGAGTGGTCCGGAAGGTTTAATGCCGTCTGACGACACGCTGAAGAGCTGGAAAGTGAGCAAAATTATCTGGAAGCAGTAATTTGCGCCTGAACAAACCGTCTCGCTGAAATACGGGTATAATAGCCGCCATCAATGCCACGCTGACGTGGCATCTTTATTTCAGGAGGAGCGATGTCTCAGGTTCAGAGTGGCATTTTGCCAGAACATTGCCGCGCGGCGATTTGGATTGAAGCCAATGTTAAAGGGGATGTGGATGCCCTGCGTGCGGCCAGTAAAGCGTTCGTTGATAAGCTGGCCACCTTCCAGGCCAAATTCCCGGACGCCCATCTGGGCGCGGTCGTTGCCTTTGGTCATAACGTCTGGCGTCAACTGAGCGGTGGCGAAGGCGCCGAAGAGCTGAAGGATTTTATCCCTTACGGTAAAGGCCTGGCACCCGCAACGCAGTTCGACGTGCTGATCCACATTCTCTCGCTGCGTCATGATGTGAACTTCTCTGTTGCCCAGGCGGCGGTTGCGGCTTTTGGTGACAGCATTGACGTTCAGGAAGAGATCCACGGTTTCCGTTGGGTGGAAGAACGCGACCTGAGCGGCTTCGTTGACGGAACTGAAAACCCGGCGGGTGAAGAGACGCGTCGTGAAGTGGCGGTGATCAAAGACGGTGTCGACGCGGGCGGCAGCTATGTGTTCGTCCAGCGCTGGGAGCACAACCTCAAGCAGCTGAACCGCATGAGCGTGCATGACCAGGAGATGATGATTGGCCGTACGAAAGAGGCCAACGAAGAGATCGACGGCGATGCCCGTCCTGTCACCTCTCACCTGAGCCGCGTTGACCTCAAGGAAGACGGGAAAGGTCTGAAGATTGTTCGCCAGAGCCTGCCATACGGCACAGCAAGCGGTACCCACGGTCTTTACTTCTGTGCGTACTGCGCGCGCCTGCATAACATCGAACAGCAGTTGCTGAGCATGTTTGGCGATACCGACGGCAAGCGTGACGCCATGCTGCGCTTCACCAAACCGGTGACCGGCGGTTACTACTTCGCCCCGTCCGTCGAGCGTCTGCTGGCGCTGTAAGTGCTGTCCACCCTCTCCCGCACGGAGAGGGCTGGGGTGCGGACCACGACGGGCTGCACCCTTATTCTCTTTTCTGCTTGTAAATCACCAAACGGTATATAAAACCGTTACTCCTTTCGTCCTCGTTATAAATATTATGACTATAAGATAGTCATCACATTTATAAGGGTGCGCAATGGCCGTTACTGTACTGAAAAAAGGATCGCTGGCACTGGCAGGTTTGCTGCTGGTGGCACAGGCGCAGGCTACTGAGCTGCTGAACAGTTCGTATGATGTTTCCCGCGAGCTGTTTGCCGCCCTTAACCCACCGTTTGAACAGCAGTGGGCGAAAGACAACAACGGCGACAAGCTGACCATTAAACAGTCACACGCAGGGTCGTCCAAGCAGGCGCTGGCCATTCTCCAGGGGCTGAAAGCGGATGTGGTGACCTATAACCAGGTCACTGACGTGCAGATCCTGCACGACAAAGGCAAGCTGATCGCCGCTGACTGGCAGAGTCGTTTGCCGAACAACAGCTCACCGTTCTACTCCACCATGGGTTTCCTGGTGCGTAAGGGCAACCCGAAAAATATCCACGACTGGAATGACCTGGTGCGTTCCGACGTGAAGCTGATTTTCCCGAATCCAAAAACCTCCGGTAACGCGCGCTATACCTATCTGGCAGCGTGGGGCGCGGCGGACAAAGCTGACGGTAACGATAAAGCGAAAACCGAGCAGTTCATGACCCAGTTCCTGAAAAACGTCGAGGTGTTTGATACCGGCGGTCGCGGCGCGACCACGACCTTTGCAGAGCGCGGCCTGGGCGATGTGCTGATCAGCTTTGAGTCGGAAGTGAATAATATCCGCAAACAGTACGACGCGCAGGGCTTCGAGGTCGTTATCCCGAAAACCAATATCCTCGCCGAGTTCCCGGTAGCGTGGGTAGATAAAAACGTGCAGTCCAACGGTACAGAGAAAGCGGCAAAAGCTTACCTCAACTACCTGTACAGCCCACAGGCGCAGACGATCATTACCGATTACTACTACCGCGTGAATAACCCGGATGTGATGAACAAACTGAAGGATAAATTCCCGCAGACCGAGCTGTTCCGCGTGGAAGACCATTTCGGCTCCTGGCCTGATGTCATGAAAACGCATTTTGCCAGCGGCGGTGAGTTAGACAAATTGCTGGCGGCGGGGCGTAAGTAATGTTTGCAGTCTCTACCAGACGCGTGCTGCCGGGCTTTACCTTAAGCCTCGGGACCAGCCTGCTGTTCGTCTGCCTGATCTTATTGTTACCGCTCAGCGCGCTGGTGATGCAGCTTGCGCAAATGAGCTGGGCGCAGTACTGGGAAGTGATAACCAACCCGCAGGTCGTCGCAGCCTATAAGGTGACGCTGCTGTCGGCGTTTGTGGCGTCCATTTTTAACGGGGCCTTTGGCCTGCTGATGGCGTGGATCTTAACCCGCTACCGTTTTCCGGGCCGTACGCTGCTCGACGCGTTAATGGACCTGCCGTTTGCGCTGCCGACGGCGGTGGCGGGGTTAACCCTTGCCTCGCTCTTTTCGGTGAACGGGTTTTACGGTGAGTGGCTGGCGAAGCTTGATATCAAAGTGACCTATACCTGGCTCGGTATCGCGGTCGCGATGGCGTTTACCAGCATTCCTTTTGTTGTACGCACCGTGCAGCCAGTGCTCGAAGAGTTAGGCCCTGAATACGAAGAAGCGGCGGAAACGCTGGGTGCCACGCGCTGGCAGAGCTTCCGCAAGGTCGTCCTGCCTGAGCTTTCTCCGGCGCTGCTGGCCGGTATCGCGCTGTCGTTTACCCGTAGCCTCGGTGAGTTCGGCGCGGTTATTTTCATTGCCGGGAACATTGCGTGGAAAACCGAAGTCACCTCGCTGATGATTTTTATCCGCTTGCAGGAGTTTGATTACCCGGCGGCGAGCGCGATTGCCTCGGTCATTCTTGCCGCATCGCTGCTGCTGCTCTACTCAATTAACACTCTGCAAAGTCGCTTTGGTCGACGCGTGGTAGGTCACTGATGGCGGAAGTTACTCAATTGAAGCGATACGATGCTCCCCGTATCAACTGGGGAAAATGGTTTCTGATTGGTACGGGCGTGCTGGTGTCCGCCTTCATTCTCGTCGTGCCGACGATTTATATTTTTGTTCAGGCGTTCAGCAAGGGGTTGATGCCCGCGCTGGAAAACCTGGCGAACCCGGATATGCTGCACGCCATCTGGCTGACCGTACTGATTGCGCTTATCACGGTACCGGTCAACCTGGTGTTCGGTACGCTGCTGGCCTGGCTGGTAACGCGTTTTAACTTCCCGGGACGTCAGCTGCTGCTGACCCTGCTGGATATCCCGTTTGCCGTGTCGCCGGTAGTGGCCGGTCTGGTATATCTGCTCTTCTACGGCTCTAACGGCCCGCTGGGCGGCTGGCTGGATGAGCATAACCTACAGGTCATGTTTGCCTGGCCGGGCATGGTGCTGGTCACGGTGTTTGTAACCTGTCCGTTTGTGGTGCGCGAACTGGTCCCGGTGATGTTAAGCCAGGGCAGCAACGAAGATGAAGCGGCAATTCTGCTGGGCGCATCCGGCTGGCAGATGTTCCGCCGCGTAACGTTGCCGAATATTCGCTGGGCGCTGCTCTACGGCGTCGTGCTGACCAATGCCCGCGCCATAGGCGAGTTCGGTGCAGTTTCGGTCGTCTCGGGCTCTATTCGCGGCGAAACGCTGTCGTTACCGTTACAGATTGAATTACTGGAACAGGACTACAACACCGTCGGTTCCTTTACTGCCGCAGCGTTACTGACGCTGATGGCGATTTTGACCCTGTTTTTGAAGAGTGTGGTGCAGTGGCGTTTAGAGAATCAGGAAAAACGTCAGCACCAGGAGGGAAATCATGAGCATTGAGATTGCCAATATTAAGAAGTCTTTTGGTCGCACCCAGGTGCTGAATGATATCTCGCTGGATATCCCTTCCGGACAAATGGTGGCACTGCTCGGGCCGTCTGGCTCGGGTAAAACCACGCTGCTGCGCATTATCGCCGGGCTTGAGCATCAGACCAGCGGACATATTCGTTTTCACGGTACCGACGTAAGCCGTTTGCACGCCCGCGACCGAAAAGTGGGCTTTGTGTTCCAGCATTACGCGCTGTTCCGCCATATGACCGTGTTCGATAACATCGCTTTCGGTCTGACCGTGCTGCCTCGCCGCGAGCGTCCGGATGCGGCCACCATCAAAGCGAAAGTGACTAAACTGCTGGAGATGGTACAGCTTGCGCATCTGGCTGACCGCTTCCCGGCGCAGCTTTCCGGCGGCCAGAAGCAGCGCGTCGCGCTGGCGCGGGCCCTGGCCGTTGAGCCGCAAATTCTGCTGCTGGATGAGCCGTTTGGCGCGCTGGATGCGCAGGTGCGTAAAGAGTTACGCCGCTGGCTGCGTCAGCTGCATGAAGAGCTGAAGTTTACCAGCGTCTTCGTCACCCACGATCAGGAAGAGGCGATGGAAGTCGCGGACCGCGTGGTGGTGATGAGCCAGGGGAACATCGAGCAGGTTGATGAGCCAGAGCAGCTCTGGCGTGAACCGGCGACCCGATTTGTCCTCGAGTTTATGGGCGAAGTTAACCGGCTGCAGGGCACCATCCGCGGTGGGCAATTCCACGTGGGCGCACACCGCTGGCCGCTGGGATACACCTCCGCACATCAGGGGCCGGTCGATCTGTTCCTGCGTCCCTGGGAAGTGGACGTGAGCCGCCGGACGAGTCTGGATTCACCGCTGCCGGTGCAGGTGCTGGAAGCTAGCCCTAAAGGGCACTACACCCAATTGGTGGTACAACCGCTGGGCTGGTATACCGAGCCGCTGACGGTGGTGATGCGTGATGACGAGCCGCCGTACCGGGGCGAACGCCTGTTTGTTGGGCTGCAGCATGCCCGTATTTATCATGGCAATGAGCGCATAGAGACGCGCGAGGATATTGCTCTGGCGGAGTCAGCCTGATAGGTTAATGACACGTAGTTTGACCGGAGGCGCTGCGCTTAGCCGGTCTGGAATATGATCTCCGTATGCCCGGAGCGCTGCGCGCCACCGGGCTTTTTATTGGACAGCGATCTTGAACACATTAGAACACACCATCGGCAACACCCCTCTGGTCAAACTTCAGCGCATGGGGCCGGACAACGGCAGCGAAATCTGGGTCAAACTCGAAGGCAATAACCCTGCCGGTTCGGTGAAGGACCGGGCTGCGTTGTCCATGATTGTGCAGGCCGAAAAACGCGGTGAAATTCAGCCCGGCGACGTGCTGATTGAAGCCACCAGCGGTAACACCGGTATTGCGCTGGCAATGATTGCCGCGCTGAAAGGCTATCGCATGACGTTGCTGATGCCCGATAACATGAGCCAGGAGCGCCGTGCGGCGATGCGCGCCTATGGTGCCGAACTGATTCTGGTCTCTAAAGAAGAGGGGATGGAAGGGGCGCGCGACCTGGCGCTAGCCATGGCCGAACGCGGTGAAGGCAAACTGCTCGATCAGTTTAATAACCCGGATAACCCGTACGCTCACTACACCACTACCGGTCCGGAAATCTGGCAGCAGACCAACGGGCGCATCACTCACTTCGTCTCCAGCATGGGCACGACAGGGACCATTACCGGCGTATCCCGTTTTCTGCGCGAGCAGGAAAAGGCGGTAACGATTGTGGGTCTGCAGCCGGAAGAGGGGAGCAGCATACCGGGTATTCGCCGCTGGCCGGCGGAATACATGCCGGGCATTTTTAACGCCCAGTTGGTGGATCAGGTGCTGGATATTCATCAACGCGAGGCGGAGAATACGATGCGTGAACTGGCCGTGCGTGAAGGTATCTTCTGCGGGGTCAGCTCGGGTGGCGCGGTAGCGGGAGCATTGCGTGTTGCGCAGGCACATCCCGGGGCTGTCGTGGTGGCGATTATCTGCGACCGCGGCGATCGCTATCTTTCTACCGGCGTCTTTGGTGAAGAGAGTTATACGCAGGGGGCGGGGATTTAAGCGTCATGGAGATGATTTTATTCCGGGATAACACCCGGGCGCAGCAAACCGATATTGTCGCGGTACAGTCGCAGGTGGTTTACGGCAGCGTGGGGAACAGCATTGCGGTGCCGAACATTCGTACCCACCGGCTGACCGTCACCGCCGTGCCGACCGTGCTGTTCAGCAACACGCCGCACTACGATACCTTTTACGGTGGCGTGATCCCCGATGAGTGGTTCAGCGGGTATCTTAAGGCGCTGGAAGAGCGCGAGATCCTGCGCGAGCTTAAAGCCGTTACCACGGGCTACATGGGCAGTGCCAGCCAGATAAAATGCCTGGCGCAGTGGCTCACCACGATCAAAGCGCAGCATCCTGACCTGCTGGTGTTGGTTGACCCCGTTATTGGCGATATTGACAGTGGGATGTATGTAAAACCTGATATCCCTGAGGCGTATCGGGAGTACCTGCTGCCACTGGCGCAGGGGATCACGCCTAACGTCTTTGAGCTGGAAGTGTTAAGCGGTAAACCGTGTCGTACGCCTGAAAGTGCCATAGCGGCAGCGCAGGGGTTACTTTCCGACACGCTGAAATGGGTGGCCATCACCAGCGCGCCGGTGGCGGACGATCCGGAGAATATTCACGTGGTGCTGGTTACCCGAGACGGTGTGACCGTCAGTGCGCATCCGCGTGTTGAAACGGACCTGAAAGGCACGGGCGACCTCTTCTGTTCAGAGCTGGTGAGCGGGATCGTTGAGGGCAAAACCGTTGCCGATGCGATTCGCATGGCAGGAGACCGCGTCACAGATGTGATGATTTATACGCAGTCGAAAGGCTACGACGAGCTTATACTGCCCGCATAAACAAAAATGGCGCCCGAAGGCGCCATTTTTCTGTGCGGCAAGAATTACTTCTTGATGCGGATAACCGGGGTTTCACCCACGGTGACGCTGCCAGACAGTTTGATCAGTTCTTTGATTTCGTCCATGTTGGAGATAACAACCGGCGTCAGGGTAGACTTGGCTTTTTCTTCCAGCAGTGGCAGATCGAATTCAATGACCGGGTCGCCAACTTTAACACGCTGGCCTTCTTCCGCGATACGTTTGAAGCCTTCGCCTTTCAGTTCAACGGTGTCGATACCGAAGTGAACGAACAGTTCGATACCGCTATCAGATTCGATAGAGAACGCATGGTTGGTTTCAAAAATTTTACCGATGGTGCCGTCAACTGGAGCAACCATTTTGTTGCCAGTTGGTTTGATAGCAATGCCATCACCAACGATTTTCTCAGCAAACACTACATCCGGCACGTCTTCGATGTTGACGATCTCGCCGGAGAGCGGAGCAACAATCTCAATAGTTCCGGAGTCTTTCTTATCATCAGAAACCAGAGATTTCAGTTTATCGAACAAACCCATGATCTTCTCCTAAGCAGTAATTTGGGCCGCATCTCGTGGATTAGCAGATTGTTTTTTCTTCAATGAACTTGTTAACCAGCGTCATTAACTCGTCCGTTGTCGGTTGAGCAAGAGCCTGCTCTGCTAACACCTTCGCATCTTCGAAGTTCGTGTTACGGATAATCTTCTTAATGCGCGGGATGGAAATGGCGCTCATAGAGAATTCGTCCAGACCCATACCCAGCAACAGAAGTGTAGCACGTTCGTCGCCTGCAAGCTCACCACACATGCCAGTCCATTTACCTTCTGCATGAGAAGCATCAATAACTTGCTTGATCAAGTTCAGTACGGACGGTGACATTGGCTGGTAGAGATGTGAAATCATATCATTACCACGGTCAACTGCCAGGGTGTACTGCGTTAAATCATTGGTACCGATACTAAAGAAATCAACTTCTTTGGCTAAATGACGCGCAATGGTCGCCGCCGCAGGTGTTTCCACCATCACGCCGATCTCAATTGACTCGTCAAATGCTTTACCTTCGTCGCGCAGTTCCTGTTTGTAGATTTCGATCTCTTTCTTCAGTGCACGCACTTCTTCAACAGAGATGATCATCGGGAACATGATGCGCAGTTTACCGAAAGCAGACGCACGCAGGATAGCGCGAACCTGATCGCGCAGGATCTCTTTACGATCCATCGCGATACGAATCGCACGCCAGCCCAGGAACGGGTTCTCTTCTTTCGGGAAGTTCATGTACGGCAGCTCTTTGTCGCCACCGATATCCATGGTACGGACGATAACCGCCTGAGAGCCACACGCTTCAGCCACAGCTTTGTACGCAGCAAACTGTTCTTCTTCAGTTGGCAGCGCGTCACGGTCCATGAACAGGAATTCAGTACGATAGAGACCCACACCTTCCGCGCCGTTGCGCTCAGCGCCATCGACGTCACGTACGGTACCGATGTTTGCGCACACTTCAACCTGATGACCGTCCAGAGTGATGGCTGGCAGGTCTTTCAGCTTAGCGAGTTCCGCTTTTTCAGTCGCAACCTGCTCCTGAACCGCGCGCAGTTTTTCGATCTCTTCGTTAGTTGGGTTGACGTAAACCATGTTGTTTACGGCATCCAGAATCAGATAATCGTCGTTTTTGACCTGAGAGGTGACGCTACCGGTACCCACAATGGCAGGCAGTTCCAGAGAACGCGCCATGATAGAGGTGTGGGAGGTACGGCCGCCCGCGTCAGTGATGAAACCGAGGACCTTTTTCAGGTTCAACTGTGCGGTTTCAGACGGGGTCAGATCGGCGGCAACCAGGATGACTTCATCCTGAATAGCGCTCAGGTCGATAATGGCCAGACCCAGGATGTTGCGCAGCAGGCGCTTACCGATGTCACGTACGTCAGCCGCACGCTCTTTCAGGTATTCATCATCCAGTTCTTCCAGGGCAGTTGCCTGACCTTCGATAACTTCATGCGCAGCAGCGTCTGCCGTCATGCTTTTATCTTTAATCAGGGCTATGATTTCCTGCTCCAGCTCCTCATCTTCGAGCAGCATGATGTGCCCTTCGAAGATGGCTTCTTTTTCTTCACCGAAAGTTTCGCCAGCTTTAGTCTTGATTGCTTCCAGTTGCGCAGATGCCTTGGCACGACCGCTCAGAAAACGTTCAACTTCCTGATCAACCTTGTCGGCAGAAATTTTTTTCCGGTCGATGACGATCTCGTCTTCTTTCAGCAGCAGTGCTTTGCCGAAAGCGATACCCGGGGATGCTAAAATGCCTGAAATCATAACCCTACCTTACTTGTGACTGATATTTAAAAGAACCCGGAAACTTACTCGAGCTCAGCCATCAGTTTTACCAGATGCTCAACTGCTTTCTGCTCGTCTTCACCTTCAGCAGAGATGGTGACAACGGTACCCTGAGTCAGACCCAGAGTCTGCAGTTTGAACAGGCTTTTTGCGCTGGCGCTTTTGCCGTTGGAAGTCACAGTGATTTCAGAAGTGAAGCCTTTCGCTTCTTTAACAAACTGAGCAGCAGGGCGGGTGTGCAGACCGTTCGGAGCGGTAATGGTAACTTCTTGCTGGAACATTGTATTTCCCCAACTTATAGGTTTAGTGTTGTGGAACTAAAGTCTAGCCTGGCGACTTAACTTTAGCCTGTATTGTTAGCGCTGACGTTTCGATCGTCATTAAACATTATGCAGCGAAAGCAAGACTTGAACCAAATCATAAAATCGATTCAGCAAGGCTATTTCATTCACTGATTAATTTCACGCATCAAAATAATTGCTGGTTTAAATACCAGACCCAACGGGGTGAATCAATGCCAGGAGGGGTAAAACTTTGAAGCAGGCCACAAAAAAGCACCCAAAAAGGTGCTTTTTTACGCGTTATTAACATGCTGGCATTACTGTTGCAGTTCTTTTTCAGTGAACAGATCGGCAAACAGTGCGGTGCTCAAGTAACGCTCACCCGATGAAGGCAGGATAACCACAATATTCTTATTGGTAAAGGCCTCATCTTCCTGAAGTTTGAGCGCTGCCGCAACAGCAGCACCGGAAGAGATGCCCGCCAGAATACCTTCCTCGTCCATCAGGCGACGTGCGGTAGAGATAGCTTCTTCGTTGGTGATGGTCACCACTTTATCAATAAGCTTCAGATCCAGGTTGCCCGGAATGAAGCCGGCACCGATCCCCTGAATTTTATGTGGGCCGGGTTTGATCTCTTCGCCCGACAGCGCCTGGGTGATCACCGGCGAGTCGGTTGGTTCCACGGCAACGGTAATCAGGTCTTTTTTACCTTTTGTGCCTTTTATATAGCGCGACACGCCAGTCAGGGTTCCGCCGGTGCCTACACCGGAGATAAATACATCAACCTGACCGTCGGTATCTTCCCAAATTTCCGGGCCGGTGGTCTTTTCGTGAATTTCCGGGTTCGCCGGGTTGCTGAACTGCTGCAGCAGCAGATATTTCGCCGGATCGCTGGCAACAATCTCTTCTGCTTTCTGAATCGCACCCTTCATGCCTTTGGCACCTTCGGTCAGCACCAGGTTCGCACCCAGCGCTTTCAGCAGTTTGCGACGTTCGATGCTCATGGTTTCAGGCATGGTCAGCGTCAGTTTATAACCGCGCGCCGCCGCAACATAGGCCAGTGCGATACCGGTGTTACCGCTGGTCGGTTCAACCAGCTCAACGCCTGGCTTCAGCACGCCACGTTTTTCAGCATCCCAAATCATATTTGCACCGATACGGCACTTCACGCTGAAGCTCGGGTTACGTGATTCGACCTTCGCCAGAATGCGTCCATTACCGATACGGTTCAGTCGAACCAGGGGCGTATGACCGATAGTCAGCGAGTTGTCTTCATAAATCTTACTCATGGCCTGTCCTTAACTGTATGAAATTGGGATACCGTCCCAGCATACCTGTTGAACAGGTAGGGGGAAGTAAGGAATTCGCATATCTATATACTGCAAGGAAATAATGGGGATCAGTATGGAATAAGGGGCGGCATAAGCCACCCCCTTTTTACACATTTTTGCATTACTTCCATAACGCGTGCTTAGCACGGTAGCAGTCAACCCACATCGCCGTTGCGCCGCAAACGGCGACCGGCATGATGAACAGGTTGAGCACCGGGATCATGGTGAACAGGCTGGTCAGCGCCCCGAATTGCATATTCGCGACTTTTTGCGTGCGCAGGGCGCTGCGCATCGTTTTGAACGGCACCTTGTGGTTATCGAACGGATAATCGCAGTACTGGATTGCCAGCATCCAGGCGCTGAACAGGAACCACAGCACCGGGGCCACCGTCTGACCGACGCCAGGGACAAAATAAAGGATAAGCAGCACAATGGCGCGGGGAAGATACCAGGCAAACTTCTGCCATTCGCGCTTCATGATGCGTGGGATATCTTTCATGATCCCCAGCATGCCCGTATCCGGCGGCGTTGCACCGGTAAGACGTGCTTCCAGCTGTTCTGCCAGCAGGCCGTTAAACGGCGCAGCAATCCAGTTTGCAATCGTCGAGAAGAAGTAGCCGAACACCAGCAGCACGGAGATAACCGCTACCGGCCAGAGCAGGTAGTTCAGCCACTGCAGCCAGTCCGGCACATGGCTCATCAGCGAAGGGATCCAGCTCTCCAGTCTGGTGAACAGCCACCAGAACGCGCCGCCCATCAGGATAATGTTAATCAGCAACGGCAGAATGACGTAGCGACGAATCCCCGGCAGTGAGACCAGTTTCCAGCCCTGAGAAAAATACCAGACGCCGCTGCGCGGGGGAGAAGATGATGTTGAAACCATAACCAGGCTGTACTCCTTTTTTCACAACCAGTGGAATTGCCCGCCTATATTATCCACTTACGGACCAATGACCAGTTCGGAAATGTTCGAAAAAACAGCAAAAAGCACGATTTAGTTCATCTTTATGCTGTGAATGCTCTGCACACACTTGCACTTGACGTAAACGGCAAATACTCTTAGTGAGTAAATGTTTGCCGTGGTGGCAAGGTGTTAGAACAACAGAGAATATAATGATGCAGGATTTGCGTCTGATATTAATCATTGTTGGCGCGATCGCCATAATCGCTTTACTGGTACATGGTTTCTGGACCAGCCGTAAAGAGCGTTCCTCTATGTTTCGCGATCGCCCACTGAAGCGCATGAAGTCCAGTCGTGATGACGATGACAGTGAAAATGACATCGACGGAAGCGACGACGACGGCGTGGGTGAAGTTCGTGTTCATCGGGTCAATACTGCGCCCGGCGCGGCTCATGGGGAGCATGAAGCCCCTCGTCAGCCTCCGCAGCACCAGTATCAACCGCCGTATGCTTCTGCACAGCCGCGCCAGCAGGCGCCGCAGCCTGGAGAAGAGCCGGTGCGTCAGCCGCCGCAACAGCCTGTCCATCAGCAGCCTGCTGCGCCACAGCCGGTTCAGCAACAGCCTGTGCAGCAACCCGCGCCACAACAGCCTGCACAGCCGGTACACCAACCGCAGCAGCCTGTTCACGTGCAGCCTGCACCTCAGCCTGCGCCGGCCCCGCTCGTTGAACCAGAGCCCGTGGTTGAGCCAGAACCGGTTGTTGAAAAACCGCAGCGTAAAGAAGCGGTCATCATCATGAACGTGGCTGCGCATCATGGCACCCACCTGAATGGCGATGTCCTGCTTAACAGCATTCAACAGGCAGGTTTCAAGTTTGGCGACATGAATATTTTCCATCGTCACCTGAGTCCTGACGGCAGCGGTCCGGCGCTGTTTAGCCTGGCCAATATGGTCAACCCTGGTACCTTTGACCCGGAAATGACCGGTGATTTCGTGACGCCGGGTGTCACTATCTTCATGCAGGTGCCGTCCTACGGTGATGAACTGCAAAACTTTAAGCTGATGCTGCAGTCCGCGCAGCACATTGCTGACGAAGTCGGTGGTGTGGTGCTCGACGATCAGCGTCGTATGATGACGCCGCAGAAACTGCGCGAGTATCAGGACCGCATCCGCGAAGTTAAGGAAGCCAACGCGTAATCATCGCGTTTACATCGACTCCTCCTCAACCCCCGCATGTCGGGGGTTTTTTCTCATTGATGGTGTGATATGGACTCAATCGAACAACAACTCACTGAACTGCGAACCACGCTTCGCCATCATGAATACCTCTATCATGTTATGGACGCGCCGGAAGTGCCGGATGCGGAGTATGACCGTCTGATGCGCGAGTTGCGCGAGCTAGAGGCGCAGCACCCGGAATTGATTACGCCCGACTCACCCACGCAGCGCGTGGGTGCGGAGCCGCTGGGTGCTTTCAGTCAGGTACGTCATGAAGTCCCAATGTTGTCTCTGGATAACGTCTTTGATGAAGAGAGCTTCCTCGCGTTTAACAAGCGCGTGCAGGATCGCCTCAAAAGCAGCGACTCCCTGACCTGGTGCTGCGAGTTGAAGCTGGATGGTCTGGCGGTCAGCCTTCTCTATGAAAACGGTGTGCTGGTGCGTGCCGCGACGCGGGGTGATGGTACGACGGGTGAAGACATTACCACCAACGTACGCACCATCCGTGCGATCCCGCTGAAGCTGCAAGGGGATAATATTCCAGCCCGTCTGGAAGTGCGCGGTGAAGTATTCCTCCCGCAGGCGGGCTTTGAGAAAATCAACGAAGAGGCGCGCCGTACCGGCGGGAAAGTGTTTGCTAACCCGCGTAATGCGGCGGCAGGCTCCCTGCGCCAGCTTGATCCCCGTATCACCGCGAAGCGACCGCTTACTTTCTTCTGCTATGGCGTCGGGATTCTGGAAGGCGGTGAACTGCCGGATACCCATCTCGGACGTTTATTGCAGTTTAAAGCGTGGGGCCTGCCGGTGAGTAACCGTGTTCAGCTGTGCGACTCCCCGGAAGCCGTGCTGGCGTTCTACCACAAAGTGGAAGAAGACCGCCCGACGCTTGGTTTTGATATTGATGGCGTGGTTATCAAGGTTAACTCACTTGCGCTGCAGGAGCAGTTAGGCTTTGTGGCGCGCGCGCCACGCTGGGCAGTGGCGTTTAAATTCCCGGCGCAGGAGCAGATGACCGTTGTCCGTGACGTGGAGTTCCAGGTGGGCCGTACGGGCGCGATTACCCCGGTTGCCCGTCTGGAGCCGGTGCAGGTTGCCGGCGTGCTGGTGAGTAACGCCACGCTGCATAACGCCGATGAAATTGAACGTCTCGGCCTGCGCATTGGTGACAAAGTGGTGATTCGTCGCGCGGGCGATGTTATCCCGCAGGTGGTGAACGTGGTTGAGTCAGAGCGTCCTGACGATACGCGCGCCATCGTGTTCCCGACGCATTGCCCGGTATGCGGATCTGACGTTGAGCGCGTTGAAGGTGAAGCGGTGGCTCGCTGTACGGGTGGCTTAATCTGCGGGGCACAACGTAAAGAGTCACTGAAGCACTTCGTTTCCCGTCGGGCGATGGACGTCGACGGAATGGGTGACAAAATTATCGATCAGCTGGTAGAGAAAGAATATGTTCATACGCCTGCAGATCTCTTCAAACTGACCGCGGGTAAACTCACGGGTCTTGATCGCATGGGACCGAAGTCGGCCCAGAATGTGGTTAATGCCCTGGATGCTGCCAAAGAGACGACCTTTGCCCGATTCCTTTATGCGCTCGGTATTCGCGAAGTGGGTGAAGCCACGGCGGCGGGGCTGGCAGCGTATTTCGGTACGCTGGAAGCCCTGGAGAAGGCGAGTATTGACGAGCTGCAGAGAGTCCCGGACGTGGGGATTGTCGTCGCGACGCATGTCTTTAACTTCTTTGCCGAAGAGAGCAACCGCGAAGTGATCGGCAAGCTGCTGGAAGAGGGCATCAGATGGCCGGCTCCGGTCGTGGTCAACGCTGACGAGATCGACAGCCCGTTTGCCGGCAAAACGGTCGTGCTGACCGGCAGCCTGAGCCAGCTTTCACGTGATGATGCTAAAGCACGACTGGTTGCGCTGGGGGCAAAAGTGGCAGGCAGCGTGTCGAAGAAAACCGACCTGGTTATTGCCGGGGAAGCCGCCGGTTCGAAGCTTGCAAAAGCTCAGGAGCTGGGCATTGAGGTTATCGACGAAGCAGAAATGATGCGCCTGTTAGGAGAGTAACGTGGAGAAAGAGCAGCTCGTTGAGATCGCCAACACGGAGATGCCATTCGGTAAATATAAAGGCCGCAGGCTGATTGATTTACCGGAAGATTATTTGCTGTGGTTTGCCCGCAAAGATGGGTTCCCGGCTGGACGACTGGGTGAGCTGATGGCTATCACGTTACTGATTAAAACCGAGGGGCTGACGCAGTTGGTTCAGCCCCTGAAACGTCCTTAAGCTTTCGCGGCGCGGGTCTCTTCCTGCGCCTGTTTTTCCGTCTGGCGTTTGTAACGACGCGCCAGCACCGCGCAGACCATCAGCTGGATCTGATGGAAAATCATCAGTGGCAGTACCATCATCCCTATCATTGAGGTCGGGAAGAGAATGTTTGCCATAGGAATGCCGTTCGCCAGGCTCTTCTTCGAGCCACAGAAGACAATGGTAATTTCATCGGCTTTGTTGAAGCCGCACTTGCGGGCCACAAAGACGTTTACGCCAATCACAATCGCCAGCAGAACAAGGCTGACCACCACGATAAACAGCAGCGAGCCTGCGCCCACCTTATGCCAGATGCCATTCACAACCGCTTCACTGAAGGCTGAATAGACTACCAGCAGAATCGACGACTGGTCGGTTTTTGAGATCCATTTTTTGTGCTTTGCAACAAACGCGCCCGTCCATGGGCGAGAGAGATGGCCCAGCACAAACGGCAGCAGCAGCTGCAGACAGATTTTACCTACCTGTTCCAGGTTACCTTCCGCACCGTGCATGTTCATCAGCAGACCCACCAGCAGCGGCGAAACGAAAATCCCTAACAGGCTGGATGCCGACGCTGAACAGACTGCGGCTGCGACGTTACCGCCCGCCAGAGAGGTAAACGCGATAGCGGACTGCACGGTGGCCGGCAAAATGCACAGATACAGGAAGCCGGTATAAAGGGCCGGGTCGACATTCACCGGCGCCCACCATGCGAACAGCACGCCGAGTACAGGGAAGAGGATGAACGTGCTGCACATCACCCACAGGTGCAGTCGCCAGTGGCTCCCCCCCGCAATAATGGCTTCGCGCGAGAGCTTTGCGCCGTGCATAAAGAACAACAGCGCGATGGCCGCGGTCGTCAGTCCTTCAAAAAAAGGAACGAACCCGCCCCGTGCGGGGAAGAAGGAGGCCAGTAATACCGTGACAACCAGAGTAAGCGTAAACGGATCAAGAATACGAAATAGTTTCATAATGACTCCTGAAAACAGATATCGCTATTGTGCTTTTTTCTGTTTGAGAAATAAAATTGATTTATTGCATCCATTCATGAATTAAACAGATGAATTATTCCTTACGCCAGCTTCGCATCTTCGTCACCGTAGCCCATGCCCGCAGCTTCAGCCGGGCAGGGGAGATCATCGGCCTGAGCCAGTCCGCGGTAAGCCACAGCGTGAAAGAGCTGGAGAGCCAGACGGGTGTCCGGCTGCTTGATCGCACCACGCGTGAAGTCGTGCTCACGGAAGCCGGACAGCAGCTGGCTCAGCGCCTTGAACGGCTGCTGGACGAACTCAACAGTACGCTCAGAGATGTAGGTCGACTGGGACAGCAGCTGTCGGGTACCGTGCGGGTTGCGGCCAGCCAGACGATATCCGCGCACCTTATCCCGCAGTGTATTGCAGAGGGTAATCATCGCTATCCGGATATCGATTTTGTTTTGCATGACAGGCCGCAGCAGTGGGTGCTGGAGAGCATCCGTCAGGGTGATGTGGATTTTGGTATTGTTATCGATCCCGGTCAGGTGAGTGACCTGGAATGTGAAATTGTGCTTTCTGAGCCGTTTCTGTTGCTTTGCCGGGACGACGATCCGCTAGCCGCGCAGCCGTCTGTTCACTGGCAGGCGCTGCAGGGAGCGAACCTGGTATTACAGGATTATGCCTCGGGCAGCCGTCCGCTGATTGATTCTGCGCTGGTGACGCAGGGCGTTAAGGCGACCATTGTGCAGGAGATTGGACACCCGGCAACGCTGTTTCCCATGGTGGAGGCCGGCATAGGGATCAGTGTATTACCCGCCCTGGCGCTCCCTTTGCCGCAGGGAAGCCGTCTGGTCGTGAAGCGACTGACGCCTGCTATTGAGCGAAAACTGATGCTGGTACGGCGAAAAAACCGTTCGCTCTCCGGGGCTGCGCAGGCTATCTGGGAAGTGGTGCGTATCCAGGCGCAACGATTAACCGAGGCCCGTATACGCGATCCACTGTTTAACTCAACAGAGCGTTAGACGTAGATGTCTATTTGATGATTGTCTGATGTGTTCTTCGGACCTTCCACGTTGACCAGACTTTGCTCTTGTTTCTTCTGGGCTTCTTCCGCCTGCTGGCGCTGCAGCTGTGCGAGCTGTGCCTGCAGCACTTTGATTTGCACCTGGATAAGCTCCTGCTGTTTCTTCTTCTCTTCCGCACTGCCGGAACCGTTCGCAACCTCTTTTAACTGTTGAGTCAGCTTGGTTATCTTGTCAGTGATGCGGCTGATCTGGGCAGCGATATCGTTGCCGCCGGAAGAACGACTCCCGCCACCGCTGGTTTGAATGGGCTGGGTTGTAGCCTGAATGGTCGTCATACTTTTTCCTCTCGCTGTAAAACAGAGGTATCGGCGCCAACGCAATTAGCTTGAGCAAAACTGCCATATCTGGCAGGGAAAGGTATTGATACCAAATCAGTATTGATGGTGCAGAGAAAGTGTATTGGAGGTAACCCGCAGGCTCCAGATATAAGACTAAGGTCATGCGATCGGTGATATCGCGATCTTAATTCTCAAGGAGCTTTTATGACCCTCTCGAATAATCCCTGGTTCTCTGCAGACATCATTCGTGCCGCTAAACCTGATTTCACTCCGCGGGTTGCGTTTATTCTCGGCTCAGGTCTTGGCGCGCTCGCCGAGCAGATTGTTGACGCTGTGGTACTGAGCTATGAAAAACTGCCGGGCTTCCCGGTGAGCACCGTTCACGGTCACGCCGGTGAGCTGGTGTTGGGGCATCTTGCCGGTGTTCCGGTCGCCTGTATGAAAGGGCGCGGTCACTTCTATGAGGGCCGCGGCATCGCCGTCATGACCGATGCAATCCGCACCTTCAAACTGCTGGGCTGCGAACTGCTGTTCAGTACCAATGCCGCCGGTTCGTTACGTCCGGAGGTTGAACCGGGAAGCCTGGTTGCCCTCTGCGACCACATCAACACCCTGCCGGGTACTCCGATGGTCGGGCTGAACGATGACCGTTTTGGCGACCGTTTTTTCTCGCTGGCCAATGCTTATGACGCAGATTGCCGTGCCCTGCTGCAGACCGTGGCGAGCGAGAAGGGCTTTCCATTGCATGAGGGGGTGTTTGTCTCTTATCCAGGCCCTAACTTCGAAACTGCGGCTGAGATCCGCATGATGCAGATCATCGGCGGAGATGTGGTGGGAATGTCAGTGGTGCCGGAAGTGATCTCGGCGCGCCACTGTGGCCTGAAGGTGGTCGCCGTTTCGGCCATAACCAACCTTGCTGAAGGTCTGAGCGATGTAAAACTGTCGCATGAACAAACGCTTGCCGCCGCCGAACTCTCTCGCCAGAACTTCATCGATCTTATCTGCGGTTTTCTGCGCCAGCTTGCCTGAGCGAAACAACACCGTGGCCCGTGAGGGCCACTCTGCTATAAGGAATCGGGTATGAACATCACGACGCGCTTAAAGATGATGTCCTTTATGCAATATTTTATCTGGGGAAGCTGGCTCGTTACTCTCGGCGCTTACATGATTAACACCCTGGGTTTTTCCGGCTCTGACGTGGGTATGGTCTACAGCTCGAAGGGGCTTGCCGCGATCGTGATGCCCTCGCTGGTGGGCATTATTGCCGATAAGTGGCTGCGGGCAGATCGTGCATACGTGATTTGCCATCTCGTCTGTGCCGTTGCGCTTTGCTATGCCGCGCAGGTCAATGAACCGGGGCTGATGTTCTGGGTCATGCTGGTTAATGCCATGGCCTTTATGCCGACCATTGCGCTATCGAATACCCTTTCCTACTCCTGTCTTGAGCAGGCAGGGCTGGACACGGTGACGCATTTTCCAACGGTGCGGGTCTATGGCACGGTAGGCTTCATTGTGGCGATGTGGGCCATAAGCCTGATGGATGCAGAGTTAACCAACATTCAACTCTACATTGCTGCTGCCGCGTCGCTGGTGCTGGCGCTCTATTCACTGACGTTACCGGCCATTCCGGTGGCGAAGAATAAAACCTCATCGACACTGGCAAGCAAACTTGGCCTGAATGCGTTCGTCCTGTTTAAACAGCCCCGAATGGCGGTGTTCTTTTTGTTTGCGATGCTGCTGGGCGCCGTGCTGCAAATCACCAATACTTTCGGTAGCCCCTTTCTGCATGATTTTGCGCGTAATCCGGCGTATGCGGAAAGCTTTATCGTTAAATATCCTTCTATTTTGCTCTCCGTCTCGCAGATGTCAGAGGTGCTGTTCATCCTGACCATTCCTTTCTTCCTCCGACGTTTTGGCATAAAAACCGTGATGCTGATGAGCATGGTGGCCTGGATGCTGCGTTTTGGACTCTTTGCGTATGGCGATCCTTCCGCGACAGGCGTCGGGCTGTTGATGCTGTCAATGCTGGTCTACGGTTGCGCGTTCGACTTCTTCAACATCTCCGGTTCGGTGTTTGTCGAACAGGAGGTAAGTGCTGATATCCGCGCCAGCGCGCAAGGGCTGTTTATGACGACCGTTAACGGTATCGGTGCTTATTTCGGATCGGTATTGAGCGGCGCGGCGGTAGATTATTTCTCCGTGGATGGGGTGAAAGACTGGCAGACCATCTGGCTGGTATTTGCGGCGTATGCGTTGGTGCTCGCCGTGGTGTTTTATTTCAGCTTTAACTATCGCCACACCAGTAAAAACAGCGAGTTGCGCATAGTTGCGCATTAAAGTTTTCCCGGCTGGCGGTGAAAGGCTTTAAGGTGGGAGCATAAGTGTTATCGCCAGGATATGTGTTGATGGAACGCGTCTACCGAACCGACCTCAAGCTACTGCGCTATTTTCTGGCCGTCGCTGAGGAACTTCATTTTGGACGGGCTGCGGCCCGTCTCAATATGTCGCAGCCGCCGTTGAGCCTGCATATAAAAGAGCTGGAGAGTCAGCTCGGTACCTTACTGTTTATTCGCCACTCACGAAGCGTCGCCTTGACCCATGCGGGTAAAGTATTGATGGAAGAGTCCCGTCGACTGCTTGCCAGCGCAAACCAGGCACTGGCGCGGGTCGAACAAATTGGACGGGGTGAGGCGGGGCGGATTGCGCTGGGCATTGTCGGTACCGCCATGTGGAGCGAAGTGCGCACGGTCATGCGCACATTTTTGAAAGAGCATCCGAACGTTGATGTCGTCTTTCGCGAAAAGTCGCCGGTAATGCAAATGGCGCTGCTGGAGCGTCGGGAGCTGGATGTCGGGATCTGGCGAATGGCAACCGAGCCCACCGCAGGATTTACCAGTATCCGCTTACGGGATGCGGCGTTTCTGGTTGCGCTGCCGGAGGATCACCGGCTGGTGGGGGAAAGCGCAATTGCGCTCACCGAACTACAGAATGAGTACTTTGTAACTATGCCGTCTGCGCATTCTGACTGGTCGTTCTTACAGCGAGTGTGTCAGCAGGCCGGTTTTTCACCGATGATAGTGCGTGAAGCCGATGAACCGCAGACGGTGCTGGCAATGATCAGTATGGGAATGGGGATTACGTTAGCTGCTGACAGCTATGCGCAAATGCAGTGGCCCGGTGTGGTATTTCGTCCATTACAGGTACGTATACCGGCAGATTTGTATGTGGTGTATGACGAGAAGCAGGCGACGCCGGCGATTAAGTCGTTGATAGCAACGTTGACGGAAGAGTGATGTTATACCGCAGATAGCAAAAAAGCGCCTTTAGGGCGCTTTTTTGCATTGGTGGGGCGTGCAGGATGACTCGCTTCGCTCGCCCTTCGGGCCGTCGCCGTAAACGGCTCTG